>NZ_JBCNZM010000040.1:9854-10782 GCF_040227615.1 Bacteroides sp. RTP31139st1_H2_RTP31139_211217
GCCGTTGTATGCCGTGGTGCTGTTTTCCTGGGTAATAGCTTTGGCAGAGTATTCTTGCCAGGTTCCGGCCAATCGGATAGGCTTTTTAGGCAATGGAGGCCCGTTCTCATTGATGCAACTCAAAGTGATTCAGGAAGTAATCACTTTGATTATCTTTACGGTGTTCACAACGGTTCTTTTCAAGGGGGAAACGCTGCATTGGAATCATTTTGCCGCTTTTGTATGTCTGGTACTGGCGGTATATTTTGTATTTTATAAATGATGGGTTAATCGCATTTGCACATTATTTCATATACTTCTCCATTCCTTTTGTTAAGAACGTTTGAAGCTTTCCTTCTTCATCCGTATAAATGAAACAGGCGTCGATATCCGGATGTGCATCCGCCACGCGTTCTGCTTCTTCCAGCCCCATCACCATGAATGCCGTGGCATAGGCGTCTGCACTCATGCAATCTTTGGCAATGACGGTGGCTGACAAGATGCTGTGCTGTACCGGATAGCCGGTACGCGGGTCGATGGTATGCGCATATTTCTTTCCGTCTTTATAGTAGTAGTTGCGATAATTGCCCGATGTAGCCATGCCTAAATCCGTGACTAGCAGCACTGCTTGCAGTTCCTGGTTCACTGCCAGTGAGTCGTCTATCGGCTTGTTCAAACCGATGCGCCAAGGTCCATTTTGAGGGTTTTGCCCGTGAACAACCACTTCTCCGCCTATATCGACCATAAAGTTGCGGATACCCTTCTTCTTCAGAAGTTGGGCTATGACATCTACTGCATATCCTTTTGCCACAGCGCTGCACGAGAGCATTATACGCGAGTCTGTTTTCACCACTTTCCCTTCATCGGACAATTTTACTTTTTCGTATCCTGTCATCTCCAGCAGGCTGTCTATCATGGCAGAGTCGGGGAAGTTACCCTTCTTGAACCC
>NZ_JBCNZM010000040.1:10792-29111 GCF_040227615.1 Bacteroides sp. RTP31139st1_H2_RTP31139_211217
GATATCGAAGGCACCATCGGTCTCCCGGGAGATTTCCATGCTACGTCGGAAGACGTTGGTAAAGAATGTGTCGGGCACAATGTCCTCGTTGCGGTTGATGCGCGTAATGGTCGCCGTGTCATTGAAAGGGGACAAGGAACCGTCGAAACGTTTGAGTTCCGCTTCTATCTCCGCCTTCAGATTTTGGTCACATTGATAAGTCACTTTATATACCGTACCGAATATCAGTCCGTTATCCGTCTGATAAGGAGTGACTTGGTTGTGGCGGGCAAGTATCCAGATGGTTCCCAGTACCAGTAGGGCAATCCATAAAAAATTCCGTTGTACTTTCTTTTCCATATCCTATCTGAGTTTTTACTTTTTAATTAAAAGAAGAGATGCTCTACCAATATCTTGGTACCGATGATGACGAGGATAATCCCTCCCCAAAGTTCGGCGCGCAGTCTGCGGGCTATGCCACATCCGAAACGGATGCCGAACATCAGGCCGACCATCGACAAGGCGAATGATACAAAACCGATAATGCCGATGGGGGAAAGAATAGCCGAGAATTGCTTGATACCGAGGAATGCAAACGAAACACCTACCGCCAATGCATCGATGCTGGTTGCCACGGCCAGAGCGAGCACCACCTTCAGGCTGGTAGGGTCATACTCGTGCTTGCAATCTTCGTCCTTGAAGGATTCCATTATCATGCGTCCGCCCAGGAAGGCAAGGATACCGAATGCAATCCAATGGTCAATACTTTCTATCAGGTGGCTGAAAAAACTGGCGCCTATCCATCCCAGCAGAGGCATCAAAGCCTGGAAAAAGCCGAAGCTGATGGCCATCACCAGCATAGGGCGCAGCCGGGCGCGTTTCAATATAATTCCGCTGGCTATAGAAACGGCGAAACAATCCATCGCAAGTCCTACGGCCAGTAGCCAAATCTCTAACCCTGTCATAAGTCGCTTAAAGAGGTAGTTTATAAGTTATCGTATAGGTTACTCCCATCGTGTTGGAGCCATATTTCCCGAAACCGGGCACATACCACGGGTCACCGTATTCATCGGCCGAGGCAGACAATTTGAACTTGAAGCGTAGTGACCAGCCCATGTACAATGCCTTCCAGACGTGCGCCCGGATACCGACACAAAATTCCGCCCATTGCATGGAGCCTTTCATTCCTTTATGGTTATAGGGCAGGCTGCCTCCCCATATCTCGTCGTCCAGATTCGGATTGCCTACGATGCCACCGTATATCGGGTCGTCCAGTCCCAAGGCGTCTACATCGTACTTGAAGCTGCTTACACCGTAACGCAAGCCTACGAGTAGCATGTGTCCGTGCTGCTTCTTGTATAGCGTGTTATAGTCCATTCCTATGCGGAAGTAGGGGGCGTTGCTTTTGTAGTGTATGCCTTTGTCACTCCAGGTGTCCGTGGAGCCATATCCCAGTTCGGCAATAGGGAAGAAGCGGTTCTTGAGGTTTACATCCACGGCCACTTCGGAACTCAGGAAATCTCCTCCAAATACGGAACTTCCGATTCCCCACAAGTCCAAGCCGACGGACATGCCGTTGTATAACGGATAGTGCACTTCTTCTTTCGCGTCCTTCTTCTCCTTCTTGGGAGGTGCTCCCTGGGGGGGGACGGTAGGATTCCCGTTCTGCGCCCGTAGGGGGAGGAACATCAGCAGGCAGAGTGCCAGACTAATAGAATAACTTAAGATTTTCCTTTCCATAGATGCCTGCTTCATTGTCTTTGATGTATATCGAGTCCAGAGAGATGCGGGTGCACGTTACGCTTGTGATGGCCTGCTTCATCTGATAGCCGCAATCCATCGATAGGAAATAGGGGGTGTTGGTGTGGCGTATCACCATCGTGTCACTCTTGGTCCGGCTATACTTGAATATCAGCTTGGTGGAATCCTCCGTATAGCGCAGTGGCAGGGAGATGTCGTGTACCTTCTTCTGGTTGTTGATGATGATGGAGTCGGTGCCGTATGCTGTGACGGTGAGCGAGTCGAGCGTGTCGTTCTCCACGTATTGGGTTTCGGGGTCTACTCTATAAAGAATGCAATTCACCATGGGGCGTGCCGTCATGGAGCAATCTGCCTCCTCCGAGCAGGAGATAGCTATGCTTATTATCGGGCAAAGGATAGCTCCGAGTATGACAAGTCTGACTAATTTTTTCATCGTTAAATGGTTTTCTCTATTTGATATTTGTTTCGTTCCGGGGCATTACGTGAAATCAGCTCTCCGAGGAATCCTGCCACGAACAGTTGTGTGCCGATAATCATGGAGGTCAACGAGAGGTAGAAGTAGGGAGAGTCCGTCACAAGGCGGTAGGGCATGCCATGGTGCATGTAGTACAACTTGCTGACACCCACTATGACCACGGCTATGAAGCCGAAGATGAACATCAGCGAACCCAGCAATCCGAAAAAGTGCATGGGCTTGATGCCGAACCGGGAAAGGAACCAAAGGGAAAGCAAGTCCAGATACCCGTTTACAAAACGGTTCAGCCCGAACTTGGTCTTTCCGTATTTGCGTGCCTGATGGTGCACCACTTTCTCGCCGATTTTCTTGAAGCCGGCGTTCTTGGCCAGGTAAGGGATGTAGCGGTGCATTTCGCCGTATACTTCTATATTCTTGACCACCTCTTTGCGATACGCCTTCAGTCCGCAATTAAAGTCGTGCAGGTTTTTGATGCCCGATACTTTGCGGGCGGTGGCATTGAACAATTTGGTGGGGAGGGTCTTCGACAACGGGTCGTAACGTTTCTGCTTCCAGCCCGATACGAGGTCATAGCCGTCTTGGGTAATCATGCGGTAGAGTTCGGGTATTTCGTCGGGGCTGTCCTGCAGGTCGGCGTCCATGGTTATCACGACGTCGCCTTGTGCTTGTTCGAAACCACAGAACAATGCCGGCGACTTCCCGTAGTTGCGGCGGAACTTAATGCCCCGTACCTTGTCCGGAGCTTGTGCCTGCAATTGTTCGATTACCTGCCAGGAACGGTCGGTACTTCCGTCGTTCACGAAAATCACTTCGTATGAAAAACCGTTGGCATTCATCACCCGCTCAATCCATGCGAACAGTTCGGGGAGTGATTCTTCTTCATTATATAGTGGTACGACAACTGAAATATCCATTGATGTATGATTTTTCTATTTTACAATTGAAATAACATTTCTTTTTGCTGTTCCGTCACTCTGCCGGAGCGTCGTCTTTCTTGCGTCTCATCACGAACAAGGCGGTGGGGAAAGCCAGTATCGAACCCCAAAATACATTGGACGATATCATCTGTAGCGTAATGTCGATAGGGCTGAGTAGTCGGGCTGTCTCCAGAGCTTCCTGATAGGTGGCGATGTACGAATCCATTCCCGGCATGTTGCTTTGGGCAAGCGTGTCTACCATCGTTTCGCACGTGTTTATCACATATCCGTGGTCTATGAATCTGAAGTAGATGTAGTGTGCCACGGCGGCAAGCAGCGCGGCAAACATATACATGAAAACGGTGAATACCCATGCATGCAGGAAGCTGATGCCGCCTCCGCATACCTGATTACGATACATCCGTGCATAATAATATCCCATAAAAGGTACGCATAGCGTGAGTCCCATGAAAAGGAAAAGTAAAAAAGGAACCGACAGCCCCACAGGAAAGAGTATGAACTTCAATATCCAGAAACCTCCCATATAGGTACCGAACAGCATTGCGTATCGTTGCATGTAACCTCTATTTTCTGCCATCTTTCTTAGAAATAATATGCAAAGGTACAAATATAGTTGGATTCAAGGGCAAGCCGATGTGTAGATTTTAAATAAATTAGAGGATTCTTTGCGGGGCAAAAAGAAAAAAGCAGGTAACACTTTCGTATCATCTGCTTTTCTTTCGAGCCTCTTGTCGGATTCGAACCAACGACCCCGAGATTACAAATCACGTGCTCTGGCCAACTGAGCTAAAGAGGCGGGTGGGTAAGCTTGCTATATCGCGCCGCTACAACCAACTACCTTTGCTGCGATCAAGCCCTGGAGGATTCGAAGGGAGCTGGCCGTATAGGACTTACCCGTTTTTGTTTTGCGGTTGCAAAGGTAGACATTTTTTTGAAATCTGCAATAGCTTGTGGCGATTTTTTTATTTGTTTTTTTAGATTCTCTGTTCTATTCCTCTTCATGGCCTTCTTATATAGACACTTTGGAGGGGAGGTACGGATTCTTTCCGGCATTACGATGGACAAATATTCCTTTTACTAGAAAGTATTCGTCCGACATATGTAACCTTATCGTCCGACGGCTGTTGAATTAACGGCCGACAGCGGTCGGACGATAATTCAACAGCCGTCGGACGAATACTTCTTAGTATACCGGAATCTAAAGTATAGTTATGCAAAAGATTGCCATTTGAGAAGAAAATAATAATCGGGGACAAAAAAACAGATAGGCTATTGTGTGCTACCTTGAAAATAAGCATTATTTTTGTGCAACTAACTATATAGTCATTATACGCATGAACAAACACATATTGTCATTCTACCTTTTTTTCTGCCTTTTTCTTTTTCCCCCTTTGGTCGAAGCAATTGCCGGCTGGAATAGCTTTATCGTCAATTTTGATAAAAGTGTTTATGGTAAGGGGACCCAGACTTGGCAGATAGCACCCTATGATGACAAGTGGGTATATTTCGCCAACAAGAACGGTATGGTGCAATTTGATGGCAATGTCTGGAATGTGTTTCCATTGAACAATGCTTCCGATGTGCGTTCCGTTCTGGCTTCTGCCACCCAAAAAAGAATTTATGTGGGGGGCATCAATGAATTCGGCTATTATGAACCGGATACGGACGGTTCTTTGGCCTATCATTGCATGTCCGATACTTTGGAGAGTTCCGTTCGTTTTCTTGGAAATGTGTGGGGCATCCATGAGACAGACAATATCTTGTATTTCCAAGGGGACGGGTGCGTGGTGAAGTACCTGAACGGCAAATATACCGCCATTGAAATGAATGCCAAGATAGACTGTTCCAATATGGTCAATGGTATTCTTTACATCGGTACGGACAGAGGCGTATGGCTTTTGGTTGGAAACACTTTTTTCCCTCTTCAGGGTGCCGATGCGTTGGCTTCCAAGCGTATTCGTGGCATTATACCTTATAAGAAAGGTGTTCTGGTGGTGACTGCATACAACGGACTTTACTATTGTGACGGGCGTACGATGGAACCGTTTGTCACCGGTGCCGAAGAGTTTATGCGTGAGAATGAAGTCTTTTGCGTAGCCAAAAAGGATGATAAGATTGCCTTGGGAACCATTCATAAAGGATTGGTACTGGTGGATTGCAGCACCATGCAACTGAAATATTTCAATGAGAACAACGGCTTGCGTAACAATACGGTGCTTTCTGTCTCCTTCGATACGACCGGAAACCTCTGGGCCGGTCTGGATAGCGGCATTGACTACGTCTGTCTGAGTTCTCCTTTTACGAATCTCTATTCCTATCCTTATTCCTACGGCACGGGATATACGGCGGCGGTAGAAGGCGGTTATCTTTATTTAGGTACCAATCGGGGTTTGTATTACACCTCGTATCCGGTACAGATGAACGGCGATTTGCCGGATATCCGTCCGATGCCCCAATCCAGCGGACAGGTCTGGAACCTTTGCCGTATAGGTGATGAACTCTTCTGTCTGCACGACCGTGGTATTTTCCTTATCAATGGTACTTCCGTAAAACGTGTGACGGATATTGCCGGCGCCTGGTGTTGCCAACTTGTGGCAGGACGTACGGACCTTATGTATGTCGGGGTATATAACGGTATTTATTTGGTTGGGAAAAAGAATGGAGAATGGCAGGTGGTTGGCAAGATTGAGGGTGTGAACGATTCTTGCCGTCTTTTTGAGCAGGAAAGCGATAAGGTGATTTGGGTGTACAATACAGACCACGTTACCCGTGTGGATTTGGATAATGATTTGACAAAAGCTGTCCGTATAAAGGAATATAGCGCGAAGGATGGTTTTCCGGTAGGACGTGATATGTATATAGCGAAGATAGAAGACCGGGTGTATTTTGCCACTCCCCGGGGAATCTATAAGCATAATCCTCATAAAGATGTCATGGAGCCTTGTCCGGATATGAACAACCTTTTGAATGGCACCGCGGCCTATTCGCGTATCTTGGAGTATCACGATAAGTTGATTAGTTTGAGCCCTCACGAAATCTGTATTGCCAATCTGGGTACCTATAAGCGGGGGGCGAATACAAGCATTAATCCCATCCAGCAATCGCTGATTGAACTGGTACCCGGTTTTGAAACGATTATTCCTCTTTCAGATTCGCTGATGGTGGTTCCTAATGAAGGAGGTTTCGCTTTATTCAGCATCCCGGCCGTAAGAGAGCGTCAGGATCGTAGCCACTCCTTATATATAAGGAACATGTATCTGTCTTATCCCAAGGATTCATTGGTATATACCGCAAACTTTTTAGGAGAGAAGCCGGTTCCGGTGATAGCTTATTCCATGAATTCCGTTCGTTTTGACTATGCCCTTTCTTTTTTTTCGGTAGGGGATGATATCCGTTTTCAATATCGTTTGAATAAGGGAGGCTGGTCCGATTTTACAACGGTACGCACCAAGGAGTATAGTAATCTGTCGGAAGGTGAATATACGTTTGAAGTTAAAGCGGTCTTTCCTGACGGTACGACATCATCGGATACAATCGCCTTCCGTATACTTCCACCGTGGTATCGTAGTGCTGCTGCATACGTTTGTTATATCATCTTGGCTTTGCTTGCCTTATGGTATGTCTATCGTTGGGATGATGTCCGTGTGAAACGGAAGAAACAGCAGGCGGTAATCGAGAAAGATAAAGAGTTGCACGATATGGAAAGGGAGTACGAAGAGGAGAAAGCCCGTCAGGAAAAGCAGATTATGCAGCTGGAGAAAGAAAAATTGGAATACGATTTGCAACATAAGAGTCAGGAAATGGCCAATCTGATGATAAACTTTGTCCGTAAGAATGAAATGCTGACTGAAATCAAGTCAGAGATACTTAAAGTATCCGCCTTGCTGAAGGGTGAGGGGGCTCGGGAAGGAAAACAGCAACTCATACTTATTAATAATAAAATAGACGGTAATATACAGAGTGATGAGGTTTTGAAGCGTATTGAAGACCAGTTCGATTTGATACATAACAATTTTATGAAACGTCTTCATGCCAAGCATCCTGAACTTTCCCACAACGAACGCATGATGTGCGCTTATCTAAAGATGAATCTTTCCACGAAAGAAATAGCGCCTCTATTGAACATTTCGGTTCGTGGAGTTGAAACAATCCGTTATCGTCTTCGTAAGAAGTTCGCTTTAGAGAGAGAGGATAGTTTGACGGATTATTTAAGCAATAAACTGTAGTCTTTAGATATTAACTTCCTTTAAAAGAAGGAAGTGCATGGAAGGGAGGAATTTAATATTCCTCCCTTTTGTGTTCTATAACATGTTGTGACGTAATACTTAAAAGTATATATTAATTATTGATTATTAGTAAGTTATTTGCTGATGACGTATTGATAACGTATTTGAATTTCAGATTTGACGTATTTAAGAATGATTGTTTCTTATTTGTTTTATTGCATTTTACTCTATGTTTGCACTGTTCGATTGAGAACAAAACCGAGAAACGTTAATCTTAATTTAGTAAAACTTATGAAAAAGTTATTATCAGTTTTATTTCTGTTAAGCTTTACCTTGGCTTCTGTATATGCCCAAAATATACAGGTAAAAGGTACAGTGGTAAGCGGTTCGGATAATGAACCGTTGCCTGGAGTAAATGTGGTAGTTAAAGGAACTACCAATGGTGGAATTACTGATTTGGACGGTAATTTTACATTGTCGGTTCCTGCCGACGCAACACTTTCTATTACCTATATTGGTTTTAAGTCACAAGAAGTAGCGGTAAATGGAAAAAATTCCTTGAAAATAGTTCTTCAGGAAGATTCAGAAACGCTGGACGAAGTAGTAGTGGTGGGGTATGGTGTTCAGAAAAAAAGTGTGGTAACAGCATCTATTGCCAAAGTTAGTAGTGAGGATTTGGAAAACAAATCTCCGGTGCGTATGGATAATGCATTGAAAGGTTTGGCTGCAGGTGTGGATGTAACTTCAGCTTCTGGTCAGCCGGGTGATTCTCCTCGTGTACGTGTACGTGGTATTGGTACTATCAACAATAGTGATCCGCTCTACATTGTAGACGGTATGCCTATTGGGGGTGGTCTTGATTTTGTAAATCCTAATGATATCGAGTCTATCGAAGTGTTGAAAGATGCTGCTTCTGGTGCTATCTATGGTGCGCGTGCTGCTAATGGCGTTATTCTAGTAACTACCAAAAAAGGTAAGATGGGTAAGGCACAAATTAATTACAATTTTTCTTATGGCTGGCAGAGTGCATGGAAGAGACGTGATGTGACTAGTGCGACAGACTATGCTATCCTTCAGAATGAAGCCAATGTGAATGGTGGTCAGGCTCCAATTTATGCAGATCCTTATAATTTGATTGATGCTAATGGAAATTCTATCAAAGGATTTGGCACTGATTGGCAAGATCTTGTTTTCTATGACAATGCTCCGGTAGTGAATCATGATGTGACAGTTAGTGGTGCATCGGAAAAAGTAAATTATTATTTGTCTTTGGGGTATTATTCACAAGATGGTATTGTTGGTGGTAATCACGGACATTCTAATTATGACCGTTTGACTATTCGTTCCAATACTCAATATAATCTAATTGATGCATCTAAAGAACGCGGTTTCCTTAATAAATTGGATTTAGGTGTAAATTTGGCTTATATGCGTACGCATTCAACAGGTGTTGGTACTAACTCTGAATTCGGTTCAATTTTGGGATCGGCTCTTTATCTGTCTTCTATTTTGACCCCTACATTGACTGGTGATGCAGCTGAAAAGATGATTGAAACTTATAAAGATTTTGATTTGCCTCGTGATGCAAATGGTGATCCTTATACAGTACCTGGCTATGGAGGAGCTTATCAGGAAATGAATAATCCGCTGGCTATGATGACATTGACTCCTACAAAGAATTGGTCGCATAAGTTTGTTCCAAAGTTTTCTATTGATCTTCAATTGTGGGATAATTTGAAGTATCACTTCAATTATAGTGCTGATATGGGATTTTGGGGTAATGAAGGGGCTACTAAGAGCAAGTATTATCTCTCAGCTAATAATAAGGCAACACATACTAATGCATCTTCATTCAAGGCACAGAATGTGACATGGCAGATTGAAAACACATTAACTTATGACAAAACTATCGGCAAACATACATTTGGTGTTGTATTAGGACAGTCTGCTCTTAAATATAAGGGAGATCAACTTGGTGGTAACCGTTGGAATCTGGTGAATCCTAATAAACCTTCTATTGATTATGCTACAGGGAATGTTGAATATACAAAGGATGCAGATGGTAATATTACTGGTGCTACAGTTCAGTATGGCGTTTATGGAGGTCCTTATACAGAACATAGAATGTCGTCTATGTTTGCTCGTTTGAGTTATAACTATAATGAACGCTATATGATTCAGGCTACAATCCGTCGTGATGGTTCAAGTCGTTTTGGTATTAATAATAAATATGGTACGTTCCCTTCAGTATCTGTGGGATGGAATGTGACAAATGAAGAGTTTATGGCTGATACGCGAGAATGGTTGTCTAACTTAAAGGTTCGTGCCAGTTGGGGTAAGAATGGTAATGATAACATAGCCGAATTTGGTTATACTTCATTGACGGCCATGGGTAACAATGTCCTTTTGGGTAAAGATGCCATCAAATGGAACGGTTCTAAAGCACAACGTTTGGCAAATCCTGATTTGAAATGGGAAGAGAGTGAGCAAACTGACTTAGGTATTGATTTGGGATTCTTTAATAATGCTTTAACATTCAGTGCTGACTATTACATAAAGAAAACCAATGGCATGATTATTACGATGCCTATCCCGAGTTATGTAGGTGAAACTAAACCTCTTGGTAACGTAGGTGATATGGAAAATAGTGGTTTTGAGTTTGAACTTGGCTATAAATGGAATATTGCTGATGCTAAATTTGCAGTAAAGGGAAATGCTACTTATCTTAAAAATGAATTGAAGAATTTGGGAAATGATACTGGCTATATGGATTTAGATGGTATTCAAGGATTCTCTGGTGGTGGTACACGCGGTTCTAACGGACAACCTTTCCCCTATTTCTATGGTTACAAGACTGACGGTGTTTTCCAGAATATGGATGAAGTTCGTGCTTATGTCAATAAAGATGGTAAAATGATTATGCCGGATGCGGTTCCTGGTGATACACGTTTTGTGGATGTAAATGGTGATGGTAGCATCTCGGCAGATGACCGTACTAACATTGGTAATGGTACTCCGGATTGGACTTATGGTTTGAATCTTAATGCTGATTGGAAAGGCTTTGATTTTAATATTTTCTTCCAAGGTGTAGCTGGTGCTGATGTGTTTGATGGCACTTATCGTACAGATGTTGCTTCTGGTAACTATCCTTCTTGGATGTTGGGACGTTGGACTGGTGAAGGTACTTCTAATAAGTATCCTCGTCTGGCTGTCGGTAATGCAACGAACTGGATGGTATCTGATCTTTATGTTTGTGATGGTTCATATCTTCGTCTTAAGAATATTACTTTGGGATATACATTGCCTAAGACTCTTACTCGCAAACTTACTATTGAACGTCTGCGTGTGTATGTGCAAGCTGAAAATCTTGTGACTTGGACCAAATATTGGGGATTTGATCCTGAAATTTCTTCAGGTGCAACTTCTCTTGGTGTTGACCGTGGTATTTATCCGCAGGCTCGCACATATACAGTAGGTGTAAATGTTTCTTTCTAATCTAAAAATAAGAACTATATGAAAACAAATAAAATATTAGCAATAGGCTTACTTGCTGCCGCTACAGTGTTGACTACCGGTTGCAGTGACAGTTTTCTTGAGGTGGAAAATCCGACAGGTGAACCATTGGAAGATTATTATACTACGGATGAGCATATTCAGGAAGCTCTGATTGCCGCCTATGACCCTCTCCATTGGCCAGATTGGGGATTGGGACAGTACAATGCCTTGAATATTGACGGTGAAATTATGGGCGATAATTTTTGGGTAGGTGGTGCAACCAAGACCGATATGCAGAATTGGCATATGTTGTTTAATTATGAGGCTAATGAAAATAATACACTTGGCTCTCTTTGGACAGTGGACTATTCTGGTATCAAACGTTGTAATGACTTACTGAAATATCTTGATTGGGGTACTGATGTTACTGAGGCCAATCGTAAACTCTATGAGATGCAAGCCCGTTTACTACGTGTTTTCTATTATAATATGTTGTGGCATTATTTTGGTAATGTACCTTTCTATTTGGAGAATCTTTCCGAACCTCCTTATACGGCTCCGCAATATACTGCCGATCAGGTTTATGCTGAGTTGATCGCAGAACTTGAAGCTGTAATTGACTCTAAGGTGTTACCTTTGAAATATTATAAAACAATCAAAGAAGGTAAAGAAGTTGACGACGAAGGTCAGTTGGGACGTGTCACTCAAGCTATGGCTTATATGGTATATGCTGAAATGGTAATGTATCAGAATGATGAAAGTCGTTTCTCAAAAGCTTTAGGTTATATGAAGGAGCTTATTGATAGTCCTAGCTTTAGATTGAATCCTAGTTTTGCCAACATCTGGGAAACGGAAGGTGAATGGTGTGACGAATCTATCTGGGAAATTAATTATGAGCAAACTAATAACGAACGTGGCTGGGGAAGTCCGTTAGCTGTTGGTGGTACAGTGCTTCCTACTCTGATTTCTCCTAACTCTTTCCCAGGTGATGATGGTTGGTCAAAGGGTAATGATGGCTGGGGATTTATGCCCATGCGTCTTGAAACTTATCAAATGTTTAGTGAACAAGACAAACGTCGTGATGCAACTTGCTGGGTGATTGCCGAAGATGTAGAATATACGAAACGTTATCAAGATACTCATATTTGGTTACAAAAATATCGTCCGTATGATAAGAACTTCAAGCAGTCTTCCGGTGACCAGAATTTGAACTATAATAACAATTATCGTTATTATCGTTATGCTGAGACATTACTAAATGCTGCAGAACTTTCTCTTCGTACAGGTGGAAGTGGTACAGGTGAGGCTAAGACATGGTTGAACGAAGTTCGCACCCGTGCCGGTTTGGCTGGACTTGCAAACGTTACGGTTGACGATGTACTTACAGAACGTCGTTTGGAATTTGTAGGTGAAGGCAAGCGTTATTTTGATTTGGTACGTGCTGAAGGAATCAGTGGAGCATCAGCCAGCAATAAGGCTACTACTGCACTGGTCCCCGATGAATATGGTTACCGTACTAATTCTTGGACTGCCAAGAAGAAATACATTCCTATTGCACAAGGAGAGTTGGATTCCGATCCGGCTTTGGTTCAGAATGCTTATAAATAGTTTACCATAACTCCATTAATAAATAATTGATATGAAAAATATATTTAAATATATGGCAGGCGTGTTGGTTGCTGGTTTTGCAATGACTTCATGTTCGCCTGAAGATTTTACGGGAGCCAATGGCAATATCCCACAAGCATCGGATTATACTGATAACTTTAAAGTTACTGTAGATCAGACAACCAATTATGCAAACTTTGAATTTACTTCTGCTCCTGGAGTGTCTCCTATTTGGATAATTGACGGCGCTTATCAAGCCTCATATGGTTTTTCCAAATATTATCGTAAAAAAGGTTCATATACAGTAGAATGTAAAGTAAAGAACGCAAATGGCATTAGTGATGGTTCGATAACCAAAACCTTTGAAATAGAGAAGACTATTATGAACGGTTTTGGTGGTTTTGTGGAAGATAGTGAATTTAACATGTTTAAGGGAGTAACTTTCAATGTGGCATCTTTCTACTATGCTCCAGGATGGGGGCAGATTGCAGATCCAAAATATACTTATCAGAATGGTGCATTTGTTGTTTCCTTACCGGAAGCTACTACCGATCAGTGGCAAGCTCAGATGCATGTGGAATTGGATAAGGTAATTGCTTTGTCAGTGGATAAAACCTATGATTTTTCGGTGATAATCACTTCTACTACCAAACATCCGGGCGTGACGGTTAAAGTACAGCAGAAAGGTGATGACAATACGTTTATCAATATGCAGCGTGTGGCTTTAGATGCTAATGAGCCTAAGTGTATATGGTTCAGTAACGTACCCGGTGTGAATATTACCGATTTGAAGTTTGCACTTGATTTTGGTGGTAATGAAGCTAATACGGATATTACTTTGGAAAGCTTTGTCTTGAAAGACCATGCTAATGATGACGGTACGGAAATTCCTGAAGTACAAGAGCCTGAACCTTCTTGGGTGAAGGTGGATAGTGAAGACAATCTTTGGAACGGGGCAACCTTTACCAATACTTTCTTCTATGCAAACCCGGATTGGAGTGCTAGACCTAATCCAGATTTAGTGGTGGATGGAAATGCTTATACACTCACTTTCCCTGATGCTACTGAAGCACAATGGCAGAACCAGTTCTCGTTTGTTACAGATTTGTCAGCCGATACAGAAACTGCCTATGATTTCTGTGTCACTCTAAATCCTAGTACTGATTTGAAGGGGGTAACAGTAAAACTGGTTCAGACTGATGAACCTGATGTCAAACATGATGATAACTTCTTCTTTGCAGAACAGACGGATTTGTTGGGTAATGAAGATAATAAATTTTGGGTTGCAAATAAAAAGGCGCCTAAAGATATGCATGCTATATCTTTAGTCTTGGATTTTGGTGGAAATCCTGCTGACACAAAAGTGACTATTAAAGATATTATTTTCCAGACTCATAGAGATTGATGGCTAGTATTAGATAGAATATTGGTCTGCTAAAAGCAGTGAATAATAAAAAGGGGGAAGGATGTGGGTTATCTTGGCAATTGCTGGAGTTTCATCCTTTCCCTTTTTCTCTACTTATGTTGTAAAATATATATATATATGAAATACTATTGTCTATTATCTATTCTTTTGTTTTCGTTGATTGCTTGTGGCAGTAGCGATGACAAGGAACCGCAATCCGAGGATGTTACCATTAAATGTTCTCCTGAAAAGATAGAGGCTGTTGCACAAGCTAGCCAATATGTGGTGAATGTGGTTTGTTCTGGTAAAGAGTGGACAGCTTTTGCCTCTGATGATTGCAGTTCATGGGTCAAAGTAAATGTAATGGGTTCTTCTTCTAGCCAAGGCACAGCGACAGTTATAGTCAGTGCTCATACGGGTACTACTTCTCGTACTGGTACGGTGGTGGTTAAATCTGGTGCTACTCGTGTATCTATTCCTCTTACGCAAGCGGCTCCTTTATCAGTGTCACAGACTGAGTTGTATTCTAATTCTATAGGAGAATCTTTTGTCTTATCTGTTATTGCTTCTGGCGAATGGAATGTGAAATCCAATGATAGTTGGATTAGCGCAGAAAAAAATAGTGGGGAAATTGTTGTGACCACTTTAGCTAATGATGCAAAGATTTCCCGTACGGGTACAGTTGAGGTTGTGGCTGGTGCAGAGAAAGTAACGGTAACAGTTATTCAAGAATCGGCTGAAGATCTGGATATCAATACTCCTGAGGGGTATCGGTTGGTTTGGCATGATGAATTTAATGAGGGCACATCTCTTGGCAATGATTGGACACACGAGGTTCAAGGAGCAGGGTGGGTAAATAATGAACTTCAAAATTACGTCAATGGTTCTGCTGACGGAAAGCGTGTGACAGAACTTGTGGACGGTAAGTTGAATATTAATTGTTTCAAAGGCTCCGATGGTAAAATTTACTCTGGTCGTGTGTATGCTAAAGTGAATACTGGTTGGGAATATGGCTATTTTGAAGCACGTATCATGTTGCCTGAAGGCAAGGGGACGTGGCCGGCTTTTTGGATGATGCCAGTTGGTAATGACTGGAATACTAACCCATGGCCCATGTGTGGTGAAATAGACATTATGGAGGAAGTGGGAGTCGTACCCAACGAAGTCTCTTCGTCTATCCATACGCAAGATTATAATCATACTATAGGTACGCAGAAAACACATGCCATGACTATAGAACAGGCAGAAGGAGAATTTCATCTCTATGCTTTAGAGTGGACAGAAGATGCCATCACTACATACGTGGATGGCAAGGTACAGTTGGCTGTTACCAAGCAACAATTGGGAGCTGGTCATAATCAATGGCCTTTCCATTATGCTTTCTATCCCATTCTGAATCTGGCTTGGGGCGGTGATTGGGGTGGAATGAACGGTGTGGATGAGTCTGCTCTTCCTGTAACGATGAAGGTGGACTATGTACGCGTGTTTCAGAAAAAATAGAGCCTTCATATTTAAATAAAATATAAATATGAAGGCTGAATGTTTTTTATTTATAACATAAATACCTTATGCTTTAGGACAATTGATAATGAAAAAAGAAAAAATATTTATTTTTATCTGTTTAGTTTTGTTGTCTGCCTGTTCTCCTTCTTCTTTAGACGGCATTGTAATAGAGAAAGCGGCAGACGGTTATAAACTTTCCATTGACGGAAGAGAAACCTATATTAAAGGCGTAGGCGGCACATATCGGTTGGACATTGCCGCCCAGAGTGGTGCCAATGCCTTCAGAACCTGGGGAGGTAATGTGGAGGAGATAAAGAAAAACCTGGCATTGGCTTCGGAGCACAACATGTACGTAATGCAGGGAATAGGCATGACCAAAGACTCTATACGCTATTACGATGATGAATATAAGAACAAGATGCGCGAAGAAGTCCGCTTGTTGGCAGAAACGTTCAAGAATGATACGAGTTTGCTGGCTTGGGGTATTGGCAATGAAATTGAGTTGGGAAATGCTAATATAGCTGCCGCATGGAATTTTGTGGAAGAACTGGCACAGCTGATTAAGTCGATAGACAAGCGTCATCTGGTTTCGACAGTGATTTCCTACAATCCGTCGGCATTGGACTCTGTGGCAAAGTATGCTCCGTCTCTCGATTATGTGGGCATCAATGTATATGGTCCGATGGGAGAGGTGCAGGCTGTTGTTGACCGGTCGGACTACAAGGGTGCATTTATGATTACCGAGTGGGGACCGAACGGTTGGTGGGAAACAGCGTCAACCGAGTGGAAGGCACCCATAGAGCAGACCAGTGAAGAAAAACGGCAGGTATACGAAGAGCGTTATACGCAATATATTTCTGCCAATCCCCGTTGCTTGGGCTCTTTTGTATTCTTGTGGGGACAAAAAGAAGAACGTACGCCTACCTGGTTCAGTATGTTTGTAGAAGACACGGTGGATATGCTGCCTCTGAAAGGAGAAAAGACTCCTATGGTAGAGGCTATGCAAAGAGTGTGGACTGGTAAGGAACTGGATGAAACGGCTCCGGTAATTCTGGGTATGATGACTGTCAATGGGAAGAGTGCTATTGATAATGTCCGCATCAAGGCAGGTGCTTCATTGAAAGCAGAGGTTGCGGCCATAGACAAGGAAAATGATTCTCTGACTTATGTTTGGGAAGTGCTTAAAGAAGCTACAGTGCTGGGCTTTGGAGGTTCTTATGAACCGCGTCCGGAAAGAGTCGGTGAGGTGGCTATGTCAGATAAAAATGTGTATGAGACTGCAATTAAAGTTCCCGGAGAATATCGTTTGTACGTATATGTACTTGATAATACGGGCTTTGTCTCCACAGCAAATATTCCATTTCAAGTAATAGATTAAAGATGAAAACAATGAAAATGCTCTCTGCTTGTTTGTTGCTGCTTCCTTTTATATCTTGTACTCAAGTGCAGGATATAAAAAATGATGCAGTCATCGAGCAGAAAATAGAAACGCTGTTGTCCAGTATGACATTGGAGGAAAAAATTGGGCAGATGAACCAGATTT
This sequence comes from Bacteroides sp. RTP31139st1_H2_RTP31139_211217, assembly GCF_040227615.1. Lineage (NCBI taxonomy): Bacteria > Pseudomonadati > Bacteroidota > Bacteroidia > Bacteroidales > Bacteroidaceae > Bacteroides > Bacteroides sp. RTP31139st1_H2_RTP31139_211217. The sequence goes on from NZ_JBCNZM010000040.1 coordinate 27,726, forward strand.
CTTCTTATGGCAACATAGAGGATATGAGCGGATTGATAAAGAAAGGTGAAGTCGGGTCTATCTTGAATGAAGTAGATCCGGTGCGTGTCAATGCCTTGCAGCGTGTGGCAATGGAGGAGTCCCGCTTGGGCATCCCCTTGCTGATGGCGCGTGATGTGATCCACGGTTTCAAGACCATATTCCCTATTCCCTTGGGACAAGCGGCATCTTTCAACCCGCAGGTGGCTAAGGATGGTGCACGGGTAGCGGCTGTGGAGGCTTCTGCTGTGGGTATCCGCTGGACATTTGCACCGATGATAGATGTGGCTCGCGATCCCCGTTGGGGGCGTATGGCCGAAGGATGTGGCGAAGATACTTATTTGACTTCGGTGATGGGTGTTGCTATGGTCGAAGGTTTCCAGGGAGATTCGCTGAACAGTCCGACTTCCATAGCCGCATGTCCTAAACATTTTGTAGGTTATGGTGCTGCCGAGGGCGGGCGTGATTATAATTCCACTTTCATTCCGGAGCGTCGTTTGAGGGATGTATACCTTCCTCCTTTTGAAGCTGTGGCCAAGGCAGGGGCAGCCACTTTCATGACTTCGTTCAATGACAATGACGGAGCACCGTCTACCGGAAACACTTTTATTTTGAAAGATGTGCTTCGTGGTGAATGGGGATTTGATGGAATAGTAGTGTCAGACTGGGCTTCGGTAGCCGAAATGATGGCACATGGCTTTGCTGCCGATTCTAAAGAGGCAGCAATGAAGGCGGTGAATGCTGGTGTGGATATGGAGATGGTCAGCTATACGTTTGTCAAGGAATTGCCGGAATTGATAAAAGAAGGTAAGGTCAAGAAGTCTGCTATAGACGATGCCGTGCGGAATATTCTGCGTATCAAATTCCGGTTGGGACTGTTTGATAATCCTTATGTGGATGAGAAACGGATAGAGGAACTTTATGCTCCTTCTCATCTGGAGGCTGCCAAGCAAGCTGCTGTGGAATCGGCCATCTTGTTGAAGAACGAAAAGGAGACATTGCCTTTGCAATCTTCGGTAAAGACGGTTGCTGTGGTAGGTCCGATGGCAAATGCACCTTATGACCAATTGGGTACCTGGATATTTGATGGTGACAAGACAAAAACCGTGACACCGTTGAAGGCTATCAAGGAACTGGTGGGGGACAAAGTGCAGGTGATATACGAGCCGGGTCTGACTTATAGCCGTGACAAGAATATGGCAGGTGTTGCCAAAGCCGCTGCTGCCGCTGCACGTGCTGATGTTATTTTGGCGTTTGTAGGCGAAGAGGCTATTCTTTCAGGAGAGGCGCATTGCCTGGCCGACCTGAACCTGCAAGGTGCGCAAAGCGAACTGATTGCCGCTTTGGCGAAAACAGGAAAACCGGTGG
>NZ_JBCNZM010000040.1:29119-36542 GCF_040227615.1 Bacteroides sp. RTP31139st1_H2_RTP31139_211217
GGGACTCCGTCTCGTGGGCTCGGAGATGTGTATCAGAGACAGGGAAAACCGGTGGTTACTGTCGTAATGGCAGGGCGTCCGTTGACCATAGGAAAGGAAGTCGAACTCTCGTCAGCTGTACTTTATTCGTTCCATCCCGGAACCATGGGAGGACCGGCATTGGCCGACTTGCTGTGGGGTAAGGCTGTGCCAAGTGGCAAGACTCCGGTGACTTTCCCGAAGATGGTAGGACAGATACCGGTTTATTATGCTCATAACAGTTCCGGACGTCCGGCTACGCGGAATGAGGTTTTGCTGAATGACATTCCGTTGGAAGCGGGGCAGACTTCGTTGGGATGTACTTCTTTCTATATGGATGCAGGTTTCGATCCGCTGTATCCGTTTGGCTACGGTCTGTCGTATACGACGTTCAAATATGATAATGTGAAACTCTCGTCTGCCAATCTGAAGAAGGAAGATGTGCTGACTGTGACTTTCGACCTTGAGAATACCGGAAAGTATGAAGGTACCGAGGTAGCCCAGCTTTACGTGCAGGACAAGTTTGCTTCGGTGACCCGTCCGGTGAAAGAGCTGAAACGTTTTGCTCGCGTCACATTGAAGCCGGGTGAGAAGAAAAATGTATCGTTTGAACTTCCGATAAGTGAACTTGCTTTCTGGAATATAGATATGGTGAAGACGGTGGAAGCCGGAGACTTTGCTCTTTGGGTGGCACCGGATAGCCAAAGTGGAGAAGAAGTTTTCTTTAAGGTAGTAGATTGATTGTTGATTTAAGGTTAAAAAGAGAAGGGGCGGACCGTGACGGTTCGCCCCTTCTGCTTTCTTCTTTATAAGCCCCGCCTTCCGGCAAATAACTCATCACTTATTACTTATAACTTTCTTATATCCATACACCGCATTGCTTCCCAGTTCTTCTTCGATGCGAAGCAGTTGGTTGTACTTTGCCATACGGTCTGAGCGGCTCAGCGAACCGGTCTTGATTTGTCCGCTGTTGGTAGCTACGGCTATGTCTGCGATAGTCGCATCTTCCGTTTCACCGGAACGATGGGAAGTTACGGTAGTATATCCGTGGCGGTGTGCCATTTCGATGGCATTCAGTGTTTCGGTCAGCGAACCTATCTGGTTTACTTTAATCAATATGGAGTTGGCACAGCCTTTTTCGATGCCCATTGCAAGGAAGTCTACATTGGTGACGAACAAATCGTCTCCTACCAACTGGCAACGGTTGCCGATACGGTCGGTCAGTTTTTTCCAGCCGTCCCAGTCGTTCTCGCTCATGCCGTCTTCGATAGAGTCGATGGGATACTTGTTTATTAAATCTTCCAGATAGTCAAACTGTTCGTCGGCAGTACGTTTCTTGCCTTTTTCACCTTCGAATTTGGTGTAATCGTAGATGCCGTCATGGTAGAACTCGGAAGAAGCGCAGTCCATGGCAATCATTACGTCTTTGCCCGGTTCGTATCCGGCAGCCTTGATGGCGGCAATGATGGAGTTCAAGGCATCTTCTGTACCCTCTAGATTAGGAGCAAAACCTCCTTCATCGCCTACTGCTGTGCTGAGGCCACGGTCTTTTAGGACTTTCTTCAGTGCGTGGAACACTTCGGCACCCATACGCAGACCTTCGCGGAAGGAAGTGGCACCTACGGGGCGTATCATGAATTCCTGGAAAGCAATGGGAGCGTCACTATGTGAACCGCCGTTGATGATGTTCATCATCGGTACAGGCATCACATAGGTATTTGTACCACCGATATATCGGTAGAGTGGGATGTCAAGGTAAGCGGCGGCAGCCTTGGCTACAGCAAGAGATACGCCGAGGATGGCATTGGCACCCAGATTGGCTTTCGTTTTGGTTCCGTCCAGTGCAAGCATGGCATGGTCGATACCCATCTGGTCGAGGGCGGACATACCGATGAGCTTGGGAGCAATGATATTATTGATATTGTCCACGGCTTTCAGGACACCTTTGCCTCCGTAACGTTTTTTGTCACCGTCACGCAGTTCCAATGCTTCGTGTTCTCCCGTGGATGCTCCTGACGGGACAGATGCACGGCCTATGAAGCCGGATTCCAAGGTTACGTCTACTTCTACAGTTGGGTTACCTCTTGAATCGAGGATTTCACGTCCGATAATCTTCTCTATTTTCATATTCAGTCAATTTTAATTATAAACTATCTTACTAACAAATGAAAACAAGGAATTGTTTTTCGTTTTTAATCCTTTATTGTAATGCCTAAAAGAGCAGTCAACTCCATGGCTTGGGAAGTATTGACGATGGCTCCCCGTATGTCGGGCAGGTTGAGGCGTATACCTCCTATGTGCGAGTCGCTCAAGTCGATTCCTCTTAGAGGGGTGTGTGAAAACTCGGATTCTACCAGCTCACAGTTTTCAAAGGCGATGGAGGCAAGTTTGCAGTCGTTGACGTCGCTGTTGCGCAAGTCACAAGAGGTGAAGCGGGCTTGATTGATTTTACTCATGGAAAGATTGAGGTATCTGGCATTGCAGTCCTTCATTGTCAGATGGTTCAATATTGTTTCCGGCAGATTGGTTCCCACCAGTTTGCAGGATATGAATTCCACTCTGAACAGAGAACTTTCGGCAAATGAGATGTTGGAAAGGTCGCAATGTTCAAAACGTACATCAGTGAAATGGCAGGATTTCAGTTTGCAGGCGCTGAATTGGATATGACTGAAAGTACAGTTGGTGATGCTTTTGTAGGAATACTCCATGTGTTCCTCTGTCCGTTTACCGAAGTGAAGGTCTCTGACAGTTTCTTCCGTATTCAGCCATTCTTCCAATGATTTGGAACTTTCACTTTGTCCCTCTAAGGTAGGAGGGATGATGCGTACGGGAGGCATGACAAAAGGCTTGCTGGGTTTCATAGGGGTGTTTGGGTTATATACAGCGTCCGAAGGCGCCGCCGGCGAAGGCTGCCAGGACTCCTAATGTGATACTTAATAAGGTATATAAGGCAAACATTCCGTAGAATTCTTGCTTTATCAGAATCAGTCCGTCATTGCTGAAAGTGGAGAAGGTGGTGAATCCTCCGCACAGACCGGTAGTCAGCAACAGCCGTACCTCAGTAGAAAGGTTGAAACGGGCGGATAAGGTATAGAATAGCCCGATGAGGAAACTTCCGAGGATATTGACTGTGAATGTAGCCCATGGGAAAGAGTAGGGGACTATGCGCTCGTGGAGCATCATCTGCACGCAGTAGCGCAGTACGCTGCCGGTACCGCCGCCAAGGAATATAGCTATCAGTAATCTAGTCATAGGTTTTCTGGGGTTGGTTTTGGCTGCAAAGGTAGTGAAGACAAAGGAATTTCAGTAAATCATAGCCCGAAATTTCATAAAGCGATTCTGTACTGGGGGAAGTAGTTATTGGTGGGATGTATATAATTTTGATATTTGATATGAGTGATTGCCAATCTTGGTTCCGGATAGTTCGTGATGGGGCAGAAGCGATTTACTAAATCTTGGAGGAAGATTTAGTAAATCGTTGCCGGAGATTTAGTAAAATGTCCGGGAGATTTTAGTAAACGAGTAGAAGGGGCTTTGGAAGGATGACTGGTTTGTCTGTATTTTTGGATACGGTAATAACTAGTGAAACTTGAGCCACTCTTGAAATTGAGGTCTTAACCGTTCAAATGCCATATTGTAGAGACCTCTCTAGAACCTTGTCTTGATAATCAGCGATTTATTTTCATTGGCTGTAGAGATTGTATCCATTCCTTCTCATTCTCTTCCTGCCTTTCTTTCTTCACTTGTAGAGAAGGGTTGTTCTTAATTTGTTGTTTTTTAGAGTTTTAACGAAATTGGTTGTAGATGTCATTTCCTTGTATTCCCGTCATTCACACCCTAACTTTGCAACATCGAATTCAAGAGAATGAAAGTTTATCGTTGAGGCCTCACGATGGATCTCCACTTCTTGAAAGAGAGGAAAAGGCTTCGGCCTATTTATTACATTATTATATTAACTTTCTAAAACATTAAAAATTATGGGACTTCAGTATGTAGTGGCAAAGAGAATCTTTGGTTTTGACAAGGACAAAAATGTAAAGTATGTAGCTAAATCCGTAGGAGCGGGTGAATTGGATTTTGATAAGTTGTGTGCCAAAGTGAGCCGTATTCTTGGTATTCACAGAAAGACGGTGGACTTAGTGGCTGCAGGACTGGTGGACATCATGTCGGAAGAAATAGACGATGGAAAGACTGTTCGTTTAGGTGATTTCGGATTGTTCCGCCCTTCTTTTGTAGGGAAGAGTGCTGATACGGAGGCTGGCGTTTCGGCCGTATTCTGTTTTTTCCGGGGAAAGCTTTTAGTCAAATGTTGGGCAATATGAGCGTCACCAAGATGGTGGTTCCCGATACGGACTATACGGATGGAAGTAGCAATGGTGGAGGGGATAACTCCAATCCTTCGGGAGGCAATGACGGGGACCAAGGTGAAAATCCTTTGGGATAATTCCAGTGCACGATTAAAGTTGTAAAAATATGGAGGGCGAAGTTTTCGTAGCGATACTTCTCCTTCTATTTTGTTTGTAGGCAGGATATTGTTCAAGGGAAGTTGGTTTTCATGCAAACGTTTGCCGATAAATCATCTATCATTCTAGTTTAATTGCGTCAGAGTGTATTTCTTTCCTGCCTATATTTGCATCTGGAACATAATTTTATAAATATAGCATGAGAAACATGAAAGCAATCTGTACAAAATTAGCCTGCTTCCTGCTCGTTTTGTTGGTGAGCGGCGTAGCAATGGCAGAGAGTATTACCTCTCCCAACGGACAACTTCAATTGAATTTTTCGGTAAATGCGCAAGGCGAACCCGTTTACGAACTTTCTTACAAAGGAAAGCCGGTGATTAACCCTTCCAAATTAGGACTCGAACTGAAGAACGACCCCGGTCTGATGAATGGCTTCACGCTGGCGGATGCAAAGACTTCCACTTTCGACGAGACTTGGGAACCGGTATGGGGTGAAGTAAAGCAAATCCGTAACCACTACAATGAGCTGGCTGTGACGCTCAACCAAAAGGCGCAGGATAGGAACATCATTATCCGCTTCCGTTTGTTCGACGATGGTATGGGCTTCCGTTATGAGTTCCCTTTGCAGAAGAACTTGAACTATTTCGTGATTAAGGAGGAGCGTACTCAGTTTGCCATGACTGGCGACCATACAGCCTTCTGGATTCCGGGCGACTACGATACGCAGGAATATGATTACACAGAATCCAAACTTTCTGAAATTCGCGGGTTGATGAAAGGGGCCATTACGCCTAACTCTTCACAAACCCCGTTTTCGCCCACCGGTGTTCAGACTTCTTTGCAGATGAAGACTGCTGATGGTTTGTACATCAACTTGCACGAGGCTGCTTTGGTGGATTACTCTTGCATGCACTTGAATCTGGATGATAAGAATTTTGTTTTTGAATCTTGGCTTACTCCCGATGCAGTAGGCGATAAAGGTTATCTGCAAGCTCCCTGCACGTCACCGTGGCGTACGGTTATCGTAAGCGACGATGCTCGTGACATCCTTGCCTCTAAAATCACGCTGAACTTGAACGAACCTTGTGCTTACGAGGACGTTTCCTGGATTAAGCCCGTGAAATACGTAGGTGTATGGTGGGAAATGATTGCAGGTAAGAGCACCTGGGCATATACAGACGACCTTCCCTCCATCAAACTGGGTGAAGTGGACTACTCCAAAATGAAGCCCAATGGCCGTCACGGTGCCACTAACGAAAATGTAAAAAAGTACATCGACTTCGCAGCCGAGCACGGTCTGGACCAAGTATTGGTAGAAGGCTGGAATGAAGGCTGGGAAGACTGGTTTGGCAAATCCAAGGATTATGTATTCGATTTTGTGACCCCTTATCCCGATTTCGACGTGAAGATGCTGAATGAATATGCCAAGAGCAAAGGCGTGAAGCTGATGATGCATCATGAGACATCCGGTTCGGTGCGCAACTACGAACGTCACATGGACAAGGCCTATCAGTTTATGGTGGATAATGGCTACAATGCCGTGAAGAGCGGATATGTAGGTAATATGATTCCCCGTGGTGAACATCATTATGGGCAATGGCTGAACAACCACTACCTCTATGCCGTGAAGAAGGCAGCCGACTACAAAATTTGTGTAAATGCGCACGAAGCTGTACGCCCTACCGGTTTGTGCCGTACTTATCCTAACTTGATTGGCAACGAATCTGCACGAGGAACTGAATATGAGGCATTCGGCGGTAGCAAACCGTTCCATACCACATTGCTTCCATTCAACCGCTTGATTGGCGGTCCGATGGATTACACACCGGGTATCTTCGATACCAAACTTGACTTTATGGGCGATTTGCCCCACGGACAAGTGCAGACTACACTTGCTAAGCAACTCGCTCTGTATGTAACTTTATACAGCCCGTTGCAGATGGCTGCCGACTTGGTTGAGAACTACGAAAAGCACATGGATGCTTTCCAATTCATCAAGGATGTGGCAGTAGACTGGGACGACAGCAAGTACATTGAAGCAGAACCGGGTGATTACATTACCGTGGCCCGTAAGGCAAAAGGAACCGGCAACTGGTTTGTTGGAGGTATTACAGACGAGAATGCACGTACAGCCAACTTTACGCTCGACTTCCTTGAACCGGGCAAGCAATACGTAGCCACTCTCTATGCCGACGGTAAAGATGCTGATTACAAGGAGAACCCTACTTCTTATCAGATAAAGAAGGGTATCGTAACCAGCAAGACCAAAAGGTCCGTGAAGGAAGCGCGTAGCGGTGGTTTTGCATTGAGCTTGATTGAAGCGACTCCGGCTGACAAGAAAGCTGTGAAGAAGTGGAGATAATTTAGGGTAGAAAGAGTTTTTATTAGGCATTAGTGAGGCCCCGCAGAAGTCCAATCTTTGCGGGGCTTTTTTTGTGTTAGGGTAAGCTCATTCTTATACCGTAAAAATAGCATCAAGACCCGAGTTTTTGGTAAGTTCGTTCTTTGGGGAAACCTTTATTTTTGCACTCAGATAACAGATTGCATAATCATTAAAAATCAGAGATATGAATACGGATAAGAAAATCAGTCGTCGGGAGGCTTTAAAGCGTATGGGATTTGCCGTGATGAGCAGTGCTATCGCATCTTCCGGCCTACTCTCGTTGGCATCCTGCGAAACAAAAAGGAGTAAGCGTATCATCTTTTATTTTACCGGAACGGGTAACAGTCTTTACATCGCCCGTCAGTTGGCTGGAGAGAACGCAGAATTGTTGAGTATCCCTCAGATGGTGAAACGGGGGAAGTATGAATTTGAGGCAGATGAAATCGGCATCGTTTATCCCATCTACGGTCATATGCCTCCCTATATGGTACGGCAGTTCATTCGGAAAGCAAAACTGAAGGCAGAATACAAGTTTGCTGTCCTCACCTATGGTGCAAGG
>NZ_JBCNZM010000041.1:0-35829 GCF_040227615.1 Bacteroides sp. RTP31139st1_H2_RTP31139_211217
TTTTCGGCTGGCGGCGGCGAAGTTCTCTGTCTTGTCCACGTAGATGATGCCACGGCTGGAGTTGACAATCAGGCCGCAAGTCTTGTTCATGCCATACTTGCAGACTTCTTCCAGGGAGCCGCCTTGTGCGCCTACGCCGGGAACCAATAGGAAGTGTTCGGGAACAATCTTGCGGATATCTTCGAAGGCGCGGCCTTGTGTGGCGCCTACTACGTACATCATCTGTTCGTCACTGGCCCACTCCTGGGATTTGCGGAGCACTTTTTCGAAGAGGCGTTCGCCGTTGGTGTCTTCCGTCAGCTGGAAGTCGTGCGAGCCTTTGTTGCTGGTCAACGCAAGCAGGATTACCCATTTGCCTTCGTACGTAAGGAACGGGGTCACACTGTCTTCGCCCATGTAGGGAGCTACGGTTACGGAATCTATATCCAGCTCTTCGAAGAAGGTGCGGGCATACATGGCAGAGGTGTTCCCGATGTCACCGCGTTTGGCGTCGGCGATGATGAATTGGTCGGGATAGTTCTGCTTGATGTAGTTTACGGTTTTCTCGAAAGCTATCCAGCCTTTCACGCCCATGCTCTCATAAAATGCCAGATTGGGCTTGTAGGCGATGCAGAGGTCGGCAGTAGCGTCGATGATGGCTTTGTTGAAAGCGAATATAGGGTCTTCCTCTTTCAGAAGATGCTCGGGTATTTTCTTGATGTCGGTGTCAAGACCTACGCAAAGGAATGACTTCTTGCGCTTGATGTTCTCGAATAATTGCTGTTTGTTCATATTATTTTTTAGTTACGGGTTACTTATCACTGCCTTACAGCTCGCTCTCTTTCAGTCTTTCTGCATTTTCCGCCACAATCAGGTGGTCGATGCAGTCTTGGATGTCTCCGTCCATGAAGGCGGCGAGATTGTAGATGGTGTAGTTGATGCGGTGGTCCGTGATGCGTCCTTGCGGATAGTTGTAGGTGCGTATCTTGGCGGAGCGGTCGCCAGTGCTGACCATCGTCTTACGCTTGGAGGCGATGTCGTCGATGTACTTCTGGTGTTCCTTGTCGTAGATGAAGGTACGCAAGCGCGAGAGGGCGCGTTCCTTGTTCTTGGGCTGGTCGCGTGTCTCGGTACATTCGATGAGGATTTCTTCGACTATGCCTGTGTTGGGATTCTTCCAGTTGTAGCGCAGGCGCACGCCGGATTCCACCTTGTTCACGTTCTGACCGCCGGCACCACCGCTTCGGAAGGTGTCCCACTTGATTTCACCTTCGTTGATAACTACGTCGAACTCTTCGGCTTCGGGAAGCACGGCTACGCTAGCGGCTGAGGTGTGTACGCGTCCTTGCGTTTCTGTGGCCGGTACGCGCTGCACGCGGTGCACGCCCGATTCATATTTCAGGGTGCCATATACATTGTCGCCCGTCACGGAGCAGACAATTTCCTTGAAACCGCCGGCTGCACCTTCGTTGGCGCTGGATATCTCCATTCTCCATCCCTTGGATTCGCAGTACTTGGTGTACATGCGGAAGAGGTCGCCGGCAAAGATTGCCGCTTCGTCACCACCCGTGCCGCCACGAATTTCGAGGATGGCATTACGGCTGTCCTGCGGGTCGGCGGGGACGAGCAGCAGCTTTATCTGCTCTTCCAGTTCCGGTTGGCGGGTTTGGCAGGCATCCAGCTCTTCGCGTGCCATTTCCCGCATCTCCTGGTCTGTTTCGTTGGCGATGATTTCTTTGGCTTCTTCTATGCCGCGCAGTACTTGCATGTACTCTTTGCGGGCATTCATTAGGTCGCCCAGTTCTTTATATTCTTTGGTGAGCTTGACGTAACGCTTCTGGTCCGCAATCACTGCCGGGTCTGTAATCAAGGTCGACACTTCTTCGAAGCGGGCGACAAGCCCTTCCAGCTTTTCGAGTATGGTATTGTTGTCTGCCATATATTTAATACTTGAACTCTCCGAATTCACTCTTGATAATCAGTTCTTTCTTGTTGCTTTCTTCCACGCGGCCTACAATCTGTGCATCGATGTTGAAACTCTTCGAAATAGCAATCACCTCTTCTGCATGTTCGGGAGAGAGGTACACTTCCAGGCGATGCCCCATATTGAACACCTTGTACATTTCGCTCCAGTCCGTATCGCTCTGCTCCTTGATGGTCTTGAACAACGGTGGAACGGGGAAGAGATTGTCTTTGATGACACGGCAGTTGTCTCCCACAAAGTGCAGTACCTTGGTTTGTGCGCCGCCCGAGCAGTGTACCATACCGTGGATTTGGGGACGGAGCGCATCGAGCAGCTTCTTAACTACCGGTGCGTAGGTGCGGGTGGGGGAAAGTACCAGCTTTCCTGCATCCAGCGGACTGTCTTCGACACTGTCTGTCAGTTTTAGCTTGCCACTGTATACCAGCTCTTCGGGTACAGCCTTGTCATAGCTTTCAGGGTATTTCTCTGCCAGGTATTTGGAGAATACATCGTGGCGTGCGCTGGTCAGTCCGTTACTGCCCATACCGCCATTGTATTCTTTCTCATAAGTAGCCTTTCCGTAAGATGCCAGACCTACAATCACATCGCCCGGACGGATATTGGCATTGTCTATAACATCTGAGCGCTTCATGCGGCAGGTCACTGTCGAGTCTACGATAATGGTACGTACAAGGTCGCCCACGTCGGCTGTTTCGCCACCGGTGGCATAAACGCCTACTCCCATTTCGCGGAGTTCGGCAAGCAGTTCATCCGTACCGTTGATGATGGCTGAGATTACTTCGCCGGGGATGAGCAGTTTATTACGTCCGATGGTAGAGGATACCAGAATGTTGTCTACCGCACCCACACAAAGCAGGTCGTCGATGTTCATAATCAGTGCATCTTGTGCAATGCCTTTCCACACACCCAGGTCGCCGGTTTCCTTCCAGTACATATAGGCAAGACTGGACTTGGTGCCTGCTCCATCGGCATGCATAATGTTGCAATACTCCGGGTCACCGCCCAAAATGTCGGGGATAATTTTGCAGAAAGCCTGCGGGAAAATACCTTTGTCGATATTCTTGATGGCGTTGTGCACATCTTCCTTTGATGCGCTGACGCCTCGCATCATGTATCGTTGATTACTCATGAGATAATAGGTTTGTTCAATTGAATGTGCAAAGATACATCTAATCTTCTACAACACAAAGCGAGGCACAAAGTTTCTCGCCTTTGTGCCTCGCTATAGAGTTGTGTATTTATCAGAATTGTACCTGGGGAGCTTGTTCCGCTCCTTCTGCCGCTTCGAAATAAGCTCGTTTCTCAAAACCGAAGAGACCGGCAAGGATATTCTTGGGGAAACGGCGAATGGCTGTATTGAAGTTCTTGGCTGCATTGTTGAAGTTGGTACGTGCTACGTTGATACGGTTTTCCGTACCTTCCAGCTGTGCCTGCAGTTCCAGGAAATTCTGATTTGCTTTCAAGTCCGGATAGTTTTCTGTGATGGCAAGCAATTTACCGAGGGCGGAAGTCACCGCACCTTGTGCTTTCTGATATTCAGCCAGCTTTTCCGGAGTAAGGTCTGCCGCATCCACTTTGATTTGAGTGGCTTTGCTGCGGGCTTCTACTACACCTTCCAGTGTTTCCTTCTCGTGCGTGGCATATCCTTTCACGGTATTCACCAAGTTCGGAATCAGGTCGGCACGGCGTTGGTATTGGGTTTCTACGTTCGACCATTGTCCGCTGACATTTTCGTCCATGGTTACGAGTCCGTTATAGCCGGTTACACCCCAAATGGCGAGAAGAGCTATAACAACGATAATGATAATGGTTGATTTCTTCATACTTTTCATTTTTAGGCCTCACCTCCGATTCCTCTCCGATAGAGAGAGGGGAGGAGGGGAAGGCAGTTATTAATCATTTAATTATATTCTATGTAAACGTTTTATTTTCTTCCAGTATCCTCGAAGGTGTGTCAAAACGGTTGATGGCACACAGATGACACATCCTCGGCGTTAGAACCGGGAACCGGCTCCACCGCCACCTCCCATACCGCCTCCGAAGCTACCACCGCTGAAGCCTCCTCCGCCACTTCCGCCGAAGAGACCTCCACCACCGAAGATGACCGGACCACCTCCGCCTCCTCCCCGGTAATTTTCATCGTATGACTGCTGGCGGCGCACTACTTTATGTCCGCAATTGCGGCAGGTGTAGGTCACATCTTCCGTTTTCACTCCATTGCGGCGTGAGATGAGTATGCTGCTGCTACGTTGCAATTTATGTTGTCCGCAGTTGGGGCATTTGTTGGCAGCGCGTTGGGCAAGGATGCCTATAATAGATGCCACTGCGAGGAAACCGATAAGCCCCAGTAGGATACCTCCTACGGAGAGGTCATCCTCCTCTTCCGTGTCATTCACCATAGTGCCGTCAAGACGTGAACAGACTGCCTTTACACCCGCTACCATTCCAGCATCCCAATTACCGTCTTTCAGATAGGGAATCATGTATTTGGTCTGTATACGTTTGCAGATGGCATCAGGAAGGTCCCCTTCTAAACCGTATCCCGTATAAAACTGGATGCAGCGTTGGTCGGTTACCAGCAGAATGACCAAACCGTTGTTTTTTTCTTTTTTCCCTACTCCCCATTCATTGAGCAGCTGGTGTGAGAAATCAAAACAGTCTTCTTGTCCGATGGACGGGACAACGGCAACTACCGTTTCAATGCCAGTTTGCTGCTCCAATGCATAGAGCATACGGTCTATATTGTCACATGCCTCCGTGGATAGGATTCCGGCTGGGTTGCACACATAGCGTGTCTTGTCCTGAAGGTGTACTTTAGGAATATTCTTAGTGGTGTAGACTTCTTGTGCCTGCAAGGATAAGAGCAGGCATAAGAAGAATGTTATGGAAATAAATCGTCTCATACTACCAATATTTGTTGCGGCGAAGATAGGTAAAATCACATCAATGTATGTATTTTCCTACGAATTTCTTTACATGTTCGGTGTATTCCTGCGGATAATCCTTGTAAGACATAGCATGCGTGGCACCGGGCACAATCCATAATTCTTTGGGTTCGGGCTTGGCTTCGTAGAGGGGATAGACCATCCACGTCGGCACAAAGGTGTCGGCATCGCCGTGGATGAAGAGCATCGGCAAAGTACATTTCTTTACTTGCTCCAAAGCAGAGGCTTCCAGGAAGTCCCATCCGTACTCTTGCCGGCAGAGCCAGTTTGCTGTATGCAGAAGAGGGAAGGCGGGCAGGTTGAACTGTGCTTTCAGTTCTCCGCGAAACTCGTCCCATACGCTTGTGTAGCCGCAGTCTTCTACGAAACACTTGATGAAAGGCTGTTGGTATTGACCATGCTCCACTTCGCCGGATACCATCATGGTGGTGGCGGCTCCCATGGAGATACCGTGCACTACCATCTCTGTGCTGCGGGATGCTACGCTGTCTGTATGGCGGCGCCCGAAGAGTTCGTCAGCGGTTTCGGTCCATTGCAGTACGTCAAGCCGGTCTTTCCAGCCCATCTGTGCATGGTTTCCCTCGCTCATCCCGTGCCCGTAGAGGTCGGGCAGCAAGATGTTGAAGTCCATCTCCTTGTTGTACAGATAGCCTATCATCAGCATGCGCACGGCATTATCCGTATATCCGTGTACGATGACTGCTGTTTTTGGGGTGGGGTGGGCGGCGGCAACGTAGAGTGCGTGTAGCGTCTCTCCATGGTCGTTCTCAATGTAGAAGTCCTTCAATGCTCCTACAGTCACCAAACTGTCTACCCACGGTTGCAGTTCGGGATATTGCTCGAACATGAAGTTGTAGGATTCGGCAATGTTGCGACTGCGTGTGATAAGGCCTTCGGGTTTCAGAGCATGCCCCAGCATATAGTACCCTCCGCACAGTACTACGGTGCAGAGGGCAGCCAGACCGAGAATCGAATATTTTATGGTTTTCTTCATTATTTATTCCAAATTTCCCATGCAGCAAAGGCTTGCAGCAGTAACATTTCCAGACCGTTCTTAGTGACGGCTCCTTGTGCCTGGCCTTTCTTCATGAAAAGGGTTTCGTTTGGATTATATAACAAATCATAGAGCAAATGGTTGGGAGTCAGTAGTTCGTAAGGAATATTGGGACAGAAATCCACTTTGGGATACATGCCTACTGGGGTACAGTTGACAATCACTGTGTACTCTTGCATGATTTTCGGTGTCAGTTCTTCGTAAGTGAGGTATTTATCCTCTTTCTTGGCGCGTGATACGAAGGTACTTTTTATACTCAGGTTCTCCAGCCCGCGATATACGGCTTTCGATGCACCGCCGGTACCCAAAATCAGGGCTTTCTTGTGTTGTGGTTGCAAAAGTGGTTCTATGGATTGTGTAAATCCTATGATGTCGGAGTTGTAGCCAACCAGTTTCACTTTGCCTTTGGGAAGGCGGATAATCTTAATGACATTGACGGCGCCTATCTTGGCTGTGTCTTTGTCCAGTTCGTCCAGGTAGGGGATGACTTGCTCCTTGTAAGGGATAGTCACATTCAGTCCACAGAGGTTGGGATTTTCCTCGATAACTTCCATGAAATCCTCGATACGTGGAATTTCGAAATTTACATATTCTGCATCAATATTTTCTGCCTTGAATTTCTCATTGAAATATCCGATAGAAAAGGAATGTTTCAACGGGTAACCTATTAAACCGTATTTCTGCATAATATTTTAGTTATTGATTGAACTATATTCGTTTGTTTATGGAGTACATTATTGGTCGGAAGTAGTTGAGGAGGTGATTACCGGTTCTTTGATGATAACAAAACCTCCGAATTGCAATCCGTTGTCTTTTCCGTTCAAACAGAACTTTCTGTCGAATACGGGTTTATTTTTTGATTTCCAGATCAGTTTGCTAGAGAAGGTGATGACGTCTTGAGTACCATCGTTCCAGTCTATTATCACTTTTTCGTTATCGAATGTATCGTCGCCATTGAATTCTCCAAAAGTGAGAAAGTATTTGCCAGTTTCAAATTTCATTGTTTGCAGACCGTTGAAGTGTGCAAGGTAAGCTTTGGTTTGGCTTATTGGAACGTCCTTTTCATATATTTTTCCATTATAGATTGCCTTGATTCCTTGCTTGGCAATGTTGCCGGGAGTTTCAGGATTCAACAAATCATTACCTTGAGCATCTTGTACTGCGATATGCAGTTCGATAGGAGCAAAATCCCATATCATATCATCACTTCCCGAATCATCGCAAGCTGTGAAACCGGCAACGCAAAGGAGGGAAATAAATAATAAATAGAGGGTGTGTGTAGCTTTCATAAGGTCTCTTTTTTATATAAGTTTCTTCTTTTTATTTAGTTGCCACATAAAGTGTACATATCCCGAAAGTCAGCCGCTTGAAGTGCACTTCGCTGAAGCCTGCCTTGCGGATTACCTCCTGCATCACTTCTCCCTGCGGGAAGGCGCGAATACTTTCCGGTAGATAGGTGTAGGCGCTGTTGTCTTTCGAAATACATTTACCGAGCAGGGGGATGACAACTTTGGAGTAGATGGTGAACAACTGTTTCATCGGGAAGCGGTCTGGTGTGGAGAGCTCCAGTATGACGAGATGTCCGCCGGTCTTTAGTACGCGGCACATCTCGGACAGTCCCTTGTCCAGCCCTTCGAAGTTGCGGATGCCGAACGCTACGGTCACGGCGTCGAAGCTTTCGTCGGCAAACGAGAGGGAGGTGCAGTCCTCCCGGACAAATGAAATCTTGTTCGAGAGGTGCGCCTGCTTTACTTTTTCACGTCCCACGTTCATCATGCCTTCCGAGATGTCGGTGCCAATCAGGCTATCGGGTTGCAGTTCGCGGCATGCAAGGATGGCGAAATCGCCGGTGCCGGTAGCTACGTCCATAATACGCCGGGGGCGGAAAGGACGTAGGTACTTGATTGCTTTCCTACGCCAGCTGCGGTCGATGCCCATGGATAGGGTGTGATTCAGCTTGTCGTAGGCAGGAGCGATGTTGTCGAACATTTCTTCCACTTGTTCGCTCTTCTTGCCGTCATTACCGTAGGGCTTGATGTGTTCTTGGGGATAGTCCATTTACTTTAAATATTCGGTTACATTCTTTTCAATGCGTTCGGCAATGTTGCTGGTATCTTCCTTTACAAACTTCTCGCCGGTGATGTGTTCGTACAGTTCGATGTAACGTTCGCTGATTGAAGTAACGATTTCGTCGGTCATTTCCGGTACCTGCTGTCCTTCCTTGCCTTGGAAACCGTTGTCCATCAGCCATTCGCGTACAAACTCCTTGGAGAGTTGCTTTTGCGGTTCGCCGTTGGCAAAACGTTCTTCGTAGCCTTCGGAGTAGAAGTAGCGGCTGGAGTCGGGCGTATGGATTTCGTCCATCAGGTAAATCTTGCCGTCGTGCTTGCCGAATTCGTATTTGGTGTCTACCAGAATCAATCCGCGTTCCGCTGCAATCTCGGTACCGCGTTTGAAGAGGGCCATGGTGTATTGCTCCAATACGGCATATTCTTCGGGTGTGGCAAGACCTTGTGCCAGGATTTCTTCTTTGGAGATGTCGGCATCGTGTTCGCCAATCTCGGCTTTAGTGGTCGGGGTGATGATGGGTTCAGGGAATTTCTGGTTTTCCTTCATCCCTTCGGGCAACTTCACGCCGCAGATTTCACGTACACCGCTCTTGTAGGCACGCCATGCGCTGCCACAGAGGTAACCGCGTACAATCATTTCTACGGGGAATCCTTCACACATCACACCTACCGTCACCATCGGATCGGGTGTAGCCATTTTCCAGTTGGGGCAGATGTCGGTTGTGGCATCCAGGAATTTTGCTGCAATCTGGTTCAACATTTGTCCTTTGAAGGGAATACCTTTCGGCAATACTACGTCAAAGGCTGAGATGCGGTCGGTAGCTACCATGACCAACTTTTCACCATTGATGTTGTACACATCACGAACTTTTCCGTGGTACACGCTTTTCTGTCCGGGAAAGTTAAATTCAGTTGCTGTTAATGCTTTCATCTTTGTAATATTTACGATTTTGAGAATTTACTGTTTCTGTTCAATCTTACTATCGGCTTGTTCGGCTTTGCGTCGTTCACGCTCCGCTTTCGCTTCCTTGTCGAACTTCTCGTAGGCCTCCACAATCTGAGTTACCAACTTATGGCGTACGATGTCTTTCTTGTTCAGCTCCACGAAACTGATGCCTTTTACGCCTTTCAGAATCTTCAGTGCCTGCACCAGACCGGAAGTCTGGGAAGAAGGCAAGTCAATCTGCGTCATGTCTCCCGTGACAATCATCTTGGTGTTCATGCCCATGCGGGTGAGGAACATCTTGATTTGCTGGGTGGTCGTGTTCTGCGCTTCATCCAGAATGACGACGGCATCGTTCAGTGTGCGTCCGCGCATAAAGGCGAGGGGGGCAATCTGGATGATGTTCAGCTCCATATACTCTTTCAGCTTGGCGGCAGGTATCATGTCCTGCAGGGCGTCATAGAGTGGTTGCAGATACGGGTCTATCTTGTCCTTCATGTCGCCGGGCAGGAAACCGAGCTTTTCTCCGGCTTCTACGGCAGGGCGGCTGAGGATGATTTTCTTTATCTCCTTATTCTTTAGTGCCCGCACGGCAAGCGCGATGGCTGTATAGGTCTTTCCTGAACCGGCGGGACCGATGGCAAACAGCATGTCATTCTTGGCAAATGCCTCTACCAGCTTCAGCTGGTTCTCGCTGCGCGGGATAATCGGCTTTCCGGTTACGCTGAATACAATGACATTGCCCGATTTTTCCGCTTGCGGGGCATTGCCTTTGATGATGTCTATAATGACCTCTTCTTTCAAAGAGTTGTATTCGGCACAGTATTTCTCCAGCTTGGTGATGTTCTCCTCGAATGCACACATTTCCTCCTCATCACCCAATACTTTGATGACATTGCCGCGGGCAACGATGCGAAGCTTGGGATACAAGGCCTTTATCAGCTGCATGTTGGCGTTGTTTACGCCATAAAATATTACCGGGTCAATATCTTCAAGAACAATCAGTTTTTCTATCATTGATATGTTTTAAAGTTCAATTCGTTCTTTTAGTGAAACGTTCTGCAAATGTAGTGAAACGTTTGGATACTTAAACAGTTCCATTGGGTATTTTTTTTGCAGTGGCTTCGGGTAGATTGTCGGTAATTGTTGCACGACGATGCCGTTTCCTTTTTTTGAGCATCCGATGCGTTGCCGGTTCAGCGTCTGCTCCTTCATGTTGAAGATGATATTGGGGTCGAAGTGCTGGCCGTTGACGCGTGTCTCGAAGTGCAGATGCTCGGTAGAGGCGCGTCCGGTGCGTCCGGTCAGTGCGATGGGCTGTCCGGCTTTGACTGTGTCGCCACAATGTACAAGGTTTTTGAAGTTGTGGCTGTATATCGTTTCCAGTCCGAAGTCATGGCGTACGACGACGACATTGCCGTAGGCGCTATAAGGCTTGGACATCCGTACTACGCCGTTGAAGGCACTCCGTATGGTGTCTTTGGCGTAGGTCTTGATGTCTATGCCACTGTGGCGTCCCCGCCCCCGTCCGTAAGGGGAGATGACTTTTCCTCCAGGCAGGGGAAAGGAGTATTCCGTGTCCGGAATGTCCTCCAAAGGTAGCTCTATCAGTTCTCTTTGCGAAAACAGTCCCGGAGTGGCAACGCGGATATGGTTGGTTTCCATGGTGGAAAAGACCGTTTTCTTCCCTTGTGCCGTGGCACCAAGGGCTATGAGCAGGAGAGGGACAAGAATACGGATTCTCATTTATTCAAAATATTGTATAGTCCCACTGGTAGAGGAAGCATATTTCTCCAACAGTTCCAATATCATTTCGGCTGCTTCTTTCAGACCTTCCTGCCCGTTGTAGCCGTTGACAATGGCAAGGATATGGCGGGTTTCAAGTTTCATCTTGGTGCGTTCGTGGTCGCTGGTCGGGGTACCGATACCGCCTATACGGTCGCGGTAGACGGGCAGCCCTTCTATGTTCAGCATGCCGCGGCCTATACCCTCGAACAATTCCTCGGCACGTCCTATGCCCAGCTCAAGGTCGGTCCCTTGTATCTCGTCGGCATCAAATCCGCCGATAGAGTGGCCCGTACGTAGGGAGACAAGGTTGATAAGGTCTACCAACGTATCTATCTGATAGAGTTCCAATCCGCGCAGCAGTCGCCGTCTCAGTGCTTCGGCCGAGGGACGGTAGCGGCTGGGGTCCTTGCCGCAACGTTTGTAGGCTTCGCGGGTGGCGGCAATGACGGGTTGGTACTTGATGCTGTCCGTGGTTTCACGGGCTCTTAGCTCTTGGGTGAAAGTTGCGATTTCTTGCCACAACCCTTCGCAATATGGGGTATTTGTCACTTCGGCAAATACGGCTGCACCGCGGAATTCGGGGCAATTCTGCTTGATTTCTTTAGAAAGTGTGATATGATACATTAATGCAATCCGTTTGAATGGGTTAACATGATTCCCGACAATATCCTTCCGGATTTGATACCCATCCGGCGTGCCGAGAAAAACTCTTCATATTGGGTAAAAGTACATATATTGGCTGTCTCCACTTGTGCGGAAGGTACTCCGAAGTCCAGTAGTTGCAGTCGGTTGGCAGCCCATAGGTCGATATGGTATTTGTGGGTGGCGGGTTTCCATTCGGAGATGTAATCCATCTGGAAACCGTTCTTACGGAATGCTTCATAGACTTCGTCGCCTACCTCGAAGGCGGAAAGGGAGATGCCGGGGCCGATGCAGGCTATCACTTCTTTGCCCTCTGTGCCATAGCGGGCACGCATCTTGTCGAGTGTGTGGCCGAGGATGTAATTCACAGTGCCGCGCCATCCGGCATGAACAGCGGCTATCACGGCATTCTTCCGGTCGTAGAGCAGGATGGGAATGCAGTCTGCCGTAGAGATGCAGATGCAGCAGCCCGGTTCACGGGTTATCAGTGCATCAATGCCCTGCAACATGGAGTGGCGTTCTTCTGCTGTTGCATGCAGATAAGTTCCGTCAATGACAAGTGCCTTTGTCCCGTGGGTCTGAAACGGGATGACCAGTTCTTGGGGGCGTTGGGGCAGGGAAGAACATACTATTTCCTGGTTGCGGCGTACAGCTTCGGCTTCGTCTCCCGTGTAAGGTGTACAGTTGAGGGAGGCATAGTTACCTTGGCTGCATCCACCGTGGCGGGTGGTTACAAAACAAGAAATGCCGGGATATGAGGCAAGCAGCTCATATCCCAACATTTTCCTATCTTCTGTAAGAGGAATCATTTTTTATCTTCCTCCCAATCTTCTTCGTATTCAAAGTCCTCGAGGTCCTCTATGTCCTCGTCGTCGTTGACGTATTCATAGCTGAGGTCCTCGTCCTCACCCTCTTCTTTCAATTCTTCCTGCAGGTGGCTGAGGTCTTTGGCGCGATGGGCAATGCTGTCCACTTTGCCTTCTATCTTATTACTTTCCTTGTTCAGCTCTTCCCAAAGGATGTCTTTCAGCGTAGAGATGCCCATGCCGGAGACAGCAGAGATGAATATATGCGGAATCCCTTCGGGCAGTGTCGGCTCTATCTCGTCCATCAGTTCCTGGTCGAGCATGTCGCATTTGGTGACGGCAAGCACTCTCTGTTTGTCCAGCATTTCGGGGTTGAAAGTGCGAAGCTCGTTCAACAGGATTTCGTATTCCTTACGGATGTCGTCACTGTCGGCAGGCACCATGAACAGCAACAATGAGTTGCGCTCGATGTGGCGCAGGAAACGCAATCCTAAGCCTTTGCCGGCACTGGCTCCTTCGATGATGCCGGGAATGTCCGCCATCACAAACGATTTGCTGTCG
This sequence comes from Bacteroides sp. RTP31139st1_H2_RTP31139_211217, assembly GCF_040227615.1. Lineage (NCBI taxonomy): Bacteria > Pseudomonadati > Bacteroidota > Bacteroidia > Bacteroidales > Bacteroidaceae > Bacteroides > Bacteroides sp. RTP31139st1_H2_RTP31139_211217. The sequence goes on from NZ_JBCNZM010000041.1 coordinate 12,772, forward strand.
CGATAGGACACGATGCCCAGATTGGGTTCCAGCGTTGTAAACGGATAATTGGCGATTTTGGGCTTCGCCGCAGAAACGGATGCCAGTAAAGTGGATTTTCCTGCATTGGGGAAACCTACCAGACCGACGTCTGCCAGCAGCTTCAGTTCCATGATTACCGTCAACTCCTGCATCGGTTCGCCCGGTTGTGCAAAGCGGGGAGCCTGGCGTGTGGCGGTTTTGAAGTGCCAGTTACCCAGACCTCCGCGTCCGCCTTTCAGCAAGATGACTTCTTGTTCGTGCTCGGTGACGTCGCAGATATATTCACCCGTTTCGGCGTTGTACACCACCGTGCCGCAGGGCACTTCAATCACCTTGTCCGCTCCGTCTTTTCCGAAACTGCGGTTTTTGGAACCGGATTCTCCGTGACCTGCCAGGATGTGGCGATCGTACTTCAGATGGAGTAGCGTCCAGTAGTTGCGGTTACCCCGCAGGATGACATGGCCTCCTCGTCCTCCGTCACCTCCGTTGGGGCCTCCGTTGGGTATGTATTTCTCACGCCGCATATGCGTAGAACCTCGTCCGCCCTTTCCGGAGCGGCAATATATTTTTACGTAGTCAACAAAATTCGATTCAGCCATATTCTGTTTTATTGTTATTTCACTGCGTCAATAGCCTTGCAAACATCGGCAAAGATTTCTTCCAATACGCCGAAGCCCTGGATGTGTTGGTATTTGCCGTCCTGCTTGTACCAGTCAATCAGCGGAGCTGTCTGTGAGTGGTAAACCACCAGACGCTTCTTGATTGTCTCTTCATTGTCGTCTGCACGTCCTGATTCTTGTCCGCGCTTGATGAGGCGCTTCATCAGTTCTTCTTCGGGCACGTCGAGGTCGAGCATCACGCTGACTTCCTGTCCGCGTTCGGCGAGCATCTTCTTTAATGCTTCAGCCTGGGCGATTGTTCTGGGGAAGCCGTCGAAAATCACGCCTTTGCTATCCTTGAAGCTGTCGAATACGCTTGCCAGAATATCAATCATCAACTCATCGGGGATCAACTGGCCCTGGTCGATATAACCTTTAGCAGTCTTGCCCAGTTCTGTACCGTTTTTCATTTCAGCACGGAGCACGTCTCCGGTAGAGATGTGGTTGATGCCATACTTTTCTACAATCTTTTCACTTTGTGTTCCCTTACCTGAACCGGGAGCACCAAAAATTACAATGTTCAACATTTGCTTAGTTATTATTTAATGATTTACTATATTATGTCTGTATCAGTCTACTACAGTATAAATGTCGGGATAGTTGCGCCCGAAGCCGTCATAATCCAACCCGTAGCCCACGATGAAGTCGTTCGGAATATTCATGGCCACATATTCTATGTTTAAATCAACTTTCAGCTTATCAGGTTTCACCAGTAGGGAGGCAATATGAATCTCCCTGGGACCGCGAGTGCCGAGGGTGTCCAGTAAGCGTTGCATGGTGAGTCCCGTATCTACTATGTCCTCTACAATGACCACTGTACGGTCTGTGAGGTCTTCATTGATGCCTATTACTTCCTTAATTACCCCGGTAGAGGATACTCCTTGATAAGATGCCAATTTGACAAACGAAATTTCGCAGGGAATCGTGATTCGTTTCAGCAAATCGGCGGTAAACATGAACGAACCGTTCAGTACGCTGAGGAATAGAGGATTCTTTCCTGCCAGGTCGCGGTTGATTTCGTTCGCTACACGGGTTACTTCTTTCAGTATGTCCTGCTCCTTGATGGAGACTGTGAACATCTTGTCTTTTATTTGTATGGTATCCATAGATGGGATGTTTTTAGAAAGTTGCCGCAAAAATACGATTTTTATTCCACTCCATGCATCATCTTCTGTAATTTCTTTGAAAGCAGGAAGAGGATAAGCGATGCCGTGGCAGACATGACGACGAACACCATGAAGAAATCGTACATCGTCTCGATGCGATAGCCCAGTAGCGTCTTTACCTTTCCGGCTTCGGGGTAGAGCCCGCTCAGCGTGCCTGCAAACTTATTGGCAGTGGCGGTGGAGAGGTACCATATCCCCATCATCAGCGAGGCGAAGCGGATGGGCGTGAGCTTGTTCACCATGGAGAGTCCGATGGGCGAGAGGCAGATTTCGCCCATGGTATGGATGAAGTAGAGCCCCGTCAGCCAAATGAGACTCACCTTGATGCCCGGCTGAACATCTTTCACCCCAAGGCAGATGACGAGATAGCCCAGTGAAAGCAGTAGCAGGCCGATGGCTTGCTTGGTGGGCGAGGCGGGCTCCATGCCCCGCTTGCCCAGGGCGCCCCATACGCCCGGCATGATGGCGGCAAGTATCACCACAAAGAAGGGGTTGAAGGACTGAATCCAGGAGGCGGGCATTTCCCACCCCAGGATGACGCGGTCGGTCTGCTCGGAGGCGAAAAGCGTGAGCGAGGCGCCTGCCTGCTCGTAGGCCGCCCAGAAGAAAATGACGAAGAAGGCGATGATGTAGATGACGAAGATGCGGTCGCGCTCCGTCTTGGTGAGCGAGCCTTCCAGCAGGATGCTGACGGGAAACACGATGCAGGCGGTGAAGATGCCGATGCTTATCCAATCGTCCCCGAAGCACCAGTAGAAGAAACCGGCAAGCGCGATGGCGAGCAGGGCGAGCAGCAGGTAGTTGCGCATGGTCCGTCCGTTGGCATGGGCACTCTTCCGGGCGGTGTTGTCTGCCTGGGGCCGTTCCTTGCGGGCGTCGGGGATGATGCCGAGGGGCTTGCCGTCGGGGCCGATGAGGTACTTGTTCTTCTGGGTTTCGAAGAGGACGACCGTCAGCACGGTGACGATGGCGGCAATGAGGAAGCCCCATCGGAAGTCGTGAGGGTTGCCCGTCTCGCCAAAATAGCCGCAGACCAGCGGGGCGAGGAAGGAACCCACGTTGACACCCATATAGAAGATAGTGTAGGCGGAATCCAGCCGTTTGTCACCCGGCTCGTAGAGCTGCCCCACCAGGGAGGAGACGGTGGGCTTGAAGCAGCCGTTGCCCAATATAAGGAAAGTCAGTCCGCCGTACATCAGCCAATGCGAAAGCTCACGCGCCTCCAGCATCGAGGCACTGGCAAACATCAGGAACTGGCCGACTGCCATCATCATGGCCCCCCAGAAGACGGAACGGCGGATGCCCCAGTATTTGTCGGCGATGTAGCCGCCGATTAAGGGTGTCAGGTACACCAGTCCGGTGTAGCTGCCGTAGATGGAGGCGGCGTGCTCCTTGTCGAAAAGGAGTGCCTGGGTGAGGAACAGAATGAAGATGGCACGCATGCCGTAGTAGCTGAAACGCTCTGCCGTGCTGGTGGCGAAGATAAGGTAAAGACCTTTCGGGTGTCGGGATGTACTCATTGAATATGCTTTTATTGTTTTGGCTTTTATTATATGTTGAGGGTACAAAATTAGTCATTATTTTGCGTAAGTTAATGGGTATAATTAGAAACTTGCCGACAAGCCTGCGGGAACTTGCCGACAAGCTTGTGCAAACTTGTCCGTAAGCCTACGCAAACTTAAAACAGAATTTCTGTTTCTGTAAATAAAGCTTTTGTTTATAGAAATAGAGCTTTTGTTTCTAAGAATAAAGGCTTTGTTCTAAGAATCCTTTGCATTGAAGACAACTTTTCCTTACGGAGCAGATATTTTTTCCCGGGGGGCAAAGCAACTTGATAAAAAACGTCTTCTCTTTGTACAGTTGAAATCAAAGCCCTATCTTTGCTCTACGATTTTAAGATAATCCTATTATGAAGATATTTCCTACTACAAGCATCAAGCAACTGGATGCAGATACCATAAAGAATGAACCGATTGCCTCCATCGACCTGATGGAACGTGCCTCACGCGCATTGGCCCGTGCCATTGCCGAGCGTTGGGAGCCGGACACGCCGCTCACCGTTTTTGCCGGACCGGGGAACAACGGTGGCGATGCGCTTGCCCTGGCGCGACTGCTGGCCGGGAAGGGCTACCGGCTCGAGGTGTATCTCTTCAATACGAAAGGGACGCTTTCGCCGGACTGCGAGACGAACAAGGAGCGGCTGGCCGACGTGCCGGGCGTGGACTTCCACGAAGTGACCACTCAGTTTGTGCCTCCCGTGCTGACGGCAGACCATGTGGTGATAGACGGCCTCTTCGGCAGCGGTCTGAACAAGGCTCTGAGCGGCGGTTTTGCAGCCGTAGTGAAGTACATCAATGCCTCGCCCGCCACGGTGGTGTCCATCGACATCCCGTCGGGACTGATGGGTGAGGACAACACCTACAACGTACATACGAATATCGTCCGTGCCCATCTGACGCTGAGCCTGCAACTGCCGAAACTGGCATTTCTCTTTGCCGAGAACGAGCCGTATGTGGGCGAATGGCAGTTGCTGGACATCGGGCTCAGCGAGGATGCCATCCATGACATGGAAACGGACTTCCGCTTGCTGGAGCATGAAGACGTGTCTGCCCTGCTGAAGCCGCGCAGCCGGTTTGCCCATAAGGGGAACTTCGGCCGCGCACTGCTGATAGCCGGTTCGCAGGGGATGGCGGGGGCCTCGGTGCTGGCTGCGCGTGCGTGTCTGCGTTCAGGTGTGGGGCTGCTGACGGTACATGTGCCGTTCTGCAACAACTTCATTGTGCAGACTTCCGTGCCCGAAGCCATGACGGAGCTGGATATCAGCGACACCTGCTTTGCCGCCGCTACCGATACGGACGATTACCAGGCCGTGGCGATAGGCCCGGGACTGGGAAAGGCGGCGGAGACCGAGGCGGCTCTGCTGGAGCAGATAGAGACATGCCAGACTCCGATGGTGGTGGATGCTGATGCCCTGAACTTGCTGGGCGAGAAGCGTAACTATATAGGGCGTCTGCCCAAAGGGAGTATTCTGACTCCGCACCCCAAGGAGCTGGAGCGTCTTGTAGGCAAATGCCAGAATTCGTACGAGCGCCTGATGAAGGCTCGTGAGCTGGCGAAGAGCGCCGGAGTGCACATCATCTTGAAAGGCGCTTATTCTGCCATTGTCACTCCTGCCGGGAAATGTTTTTTCAACCCTACCGGCAATCCGGGTATGGCAACGGGAGGCAGCGGTGATGTGCTGACCGGAGTGGTGCTTGCCTTGCTTGCCCAAGGCTATGAGCCGGAGAAGGCTGCCTGCCTGGCCACGTATGTGCACGGACTGGCGGGAGATGTTGCCTGCAAGAAGCAGGGGGCAGTGGGGATGACGGTGGGGGATATAGTTGCCTGCCTGCCGCTAGCGTGGAAGATGCTGGAAGAATAAGGAGAGAAGTGTAATTTGGATGGCTTGTCATGTCAACAGAAATAAGATATTTTGAAAACAGAAAAGATTGGCGGAAGTGGCTGGCTGACAATTTCGATACTGCCGATGGAGTCTGGTTTGTGTTTCCTACTAAATCTTCAAGCGAGAAAAGTATTGTATATAATGACGCTGTTGAAGAGGCCCTTTGTTTCGGGTGGATTGACAGCACGATAAAGTCACTTGACAAAGAACATAAAATTCAGCGTTTCACACCCAGGAATCCTAAAAGTACCTATTCGCAAGCCAACAAAGAAAGGTTGAAATGGTTGCTGGAGCATAAAATGATACATCTTGAATTTGAGGATAAAATACGAACTGTCTTGTCGGTTCCTTTTGTTTTTCCAAATGATATAATCGACAGATTGAAAGAGGATGAAAGAATATGGAAGAATTATCAGAGTTTCTCTGACCCCTATAAACGTATCCGAATCGCATACATTGAAGCGGCGAGGAAACGACCGGAAGAATTTGAAAGGCGATTAAATAACTTTATCTGTAAAACGAAAGAGAACAAAATAATAATAGGGTTTGGCGGGATTGAAAAATACTATTAACGCTAATTCTTTTCCGCTTATTTCTCTCTTGTCGTAATGTGGAAGCATCCTTGCTTCAACTCGTACTTGATGTAGCATTTATCGGCTTTCCGCAGGTCACGGAGCACTTCCGAAAGAACCAGTTTTAAGGTATCTGCGCTGACATCCTGCAAAGGACGTCCATCCTCGTCTTCTATTTTCTGAAAGCGCTTCCAACTGACATCGAATGTCGTTCCGTAAAAATGTGCCGAGTTTGGAGAAGCATTGCCGTTACGGCGGCGCAGGCGTTTTACGTCGTCTTGGGTGCGGAGTACGGAAGTCACAATTATCTTGTTTGGATTCAGCCCCTTGGCGGTCAGTGAATCAAGGAAGTTGTGTCCGATGGTATCCAGTAGGCTGGCGGCGCCCGGAATGAGAAAAGGGATGGAATGCGTCAGTGAATCCACGGCATAGAGCTCGTTCGTCGTGATAGGTTGCAGTTGCTCCTTCATCTTTTCTGCTTCCTCGCGGGAGGAAAGCACACGTATGCCGATGGCTTGGGCTACATTGAGATGTTTCTCATTCAAGTCTCCGAACGAGCGTTTGTAGCTGACAACGCCCCGAATGTTGCGCGGTTCGTTCAACTTGAGCGACATGTCTTTCTTCTTGCAGCCGGCAAAGGTGAATGTTGCGGCAGCTGCGACAATTATCAGTATAGGTAGGATTCTGGAAGAATATCTCATCTTATAAATGTACTATGTCTGTGAAAAATCTGCGTTAATCTGTGGTGAAAACCTTGCAAAGATAATGCAAACCTTCTTAAATTAGCACTGTCTTTGCTGAAAAAGCGAATATAGGCTGCACCTCAACATTACTTTTTCATGCGAGCATGAAAGTTCTGTATTCGGTTTGCACTATCTTTGCACACAAAAAAGACCGTGCAACGATATTTTATATACCTGGCTTATGATGGCACCGCTTATCACGGCTGGCAAATCCAGCCGAATGGAGCGAGTGTGCAGGAGTGTTTGATGAAGGCGCTGAGTACCTTGCTGCGTCGCGAGGTGGAAGTCGTGGGAGCGGGGCGTACCGATGCCGGGGTGCATGCCTCACTGATGGTAGCTCACTTTGACAGTGATTCTCCTCTGGACACTGTTTTTATGACGGATAAGCTGAATCGTCTGCTTCCTCCCGATATTTCCGTATACCGCTTGCGGGCCGTGAAGCCCGATGCACATGCCCGCTTTGATGCTACGGCGCGGATGTATAAGTATTATGTCACTACCGCCAAGTCTCCTTTCAACCGCCAATATCGTTGCCGTCTGTTCCAAACACCGGACTTTGAACGGATGAATGAGGCTGCCCAAACCTTGTTTGACTATACGGACTTTACCAGCTTCAGCAAACTTCATACGGATGTCAAAACCAATAATTGCAAGATTATGCATGCCGCCTGGACCCGGGTAGACGATGTGACCTGGGTGTTCACCATCCAGGCCGACCGGTTCCTGCGGAACATGGTACGCGCCATTGTCGGTACTTTGCTCGAAGTGGGTCGCGGAAAACTTTCTGTTGAGGGTTTCCGACGCGTCATCGAACAGAAGGACCGTTGTCAGGCAGGAACCTCCGTTCCCGGAAATGCATTGTTTCTAGTGGATGTAGCCTATCCGGAAACTACTTTTTTAGAATAAAAGAGGGATGCACTACAAAAACGTACCCCCCTCCTTTTAATTTTTAATTCTTAATTTTTAATTAATTCTATGTGGTTATTGCTTGCTTTCCTCTCTGCTGCCTTATTGGGATTTTACGATGTCTTCAAGAAGAAGTCGCTTCGTGACAATGCCGTACTGCCGGTACTTTTCCTGAACACGCTGTTCTCGAGCCTGATATTTCTTCCTTTCATTCTGGTATCTGCCTTTGCGCCGTCGGTGTTGGGAGGTACGATGTTTGATGTTCCCGTGGTGGGGTGGGAGGTGCATAAGTTTATTGTTGTCAAGTCGTTTATCGTGCTCTCTTCCTGGATATTCGGTTATTTCGGGATGAAGCATCTGCCGCTGACCATCGTGGGACCGATTAATGCGACGCGCCCCGTGATGGTGCTTGTAGGTGCCATGCTTGTGTTTGGCGAACGCTTGAACCTTTATCAATGGATTGGCGTGATGCTTGCCATAGTATCCTTTTTCATGCTGAGCCGTTCGGGCAAGAAGGAGGGAATCGACTTCAAGCATAACAAATGGATTCTTTTCATCGTGCTGGCTGCCGTTGCTGGAGCTGTCAGTGGGCTGTATGACAAATATCTGATGAAGCAGCTCAATCCGATGCTGGTGCAGTCGTGGTATAATGTCTACCAAGTCTTTATCATGTGCCCCATTATCTTGCTGTTGTGGTACCCCAAGCGAAAAGAAAGTACCCCGTTTCGTTGGGACTGGACCATTATCTGTATCTCCATTTTCCTTTGTGCGGCAGACTTTGTCTATTTTTATGCCCTGAGCTATGAGGACTCCATGATTTCCATCGTTTCGATGGTGCGTCGTGGAAGCGTTGTTGTTTCCTTCCTTTTCGGTGCGCTTTTCTTCCGTGAAAAGAATTTAAAAAGCAAGGCTGTCGACCTCATTTTGGTGTTGATTGGAATGTTCTTCCTATATTTGGGGAGTAAATAAACAAGAGATATATGGCAGAAGACCTATATATAAATGCTGGTAGCAAGACAGAGAAATATCGCGCTTTGCTTCCTCAACTGAAAAATCTGCTGGCAGGTGAAGATGACTTGATAGCCAATCTGGCGAATGTTTCGGCGGCGCTGAAAGAGACTTTCCATTTCTTTTGGGTAGGCTTCTATTTGGTGAAGGGTGAAGAATTGGTGTTAGGACCTTTCCAGGGACCGATAGCTTGTACGCGCATCAGGAAAGGCCGTGGTGTTTGCGGCACGGCATGGGATAAAGACGAGACGTTGGTTGTGCCCGATGTGGATGCATTTCCCGGACATATAGCCTGCAGCTCGCTGTCGCGTTCGGAGATCGTGGTTCCGCTGAAGCGTGAGGACGGTGAAGTGTGGGGAGTATTGGATATTGACAGTGACGATTTGGGCGGTTTTGATGAAACAGATGCCCGTTTCCTTGAAGAAATGATTAAAATGTTATGATAAGAAAACTGAGTGCTTTTTTGATTTTGGCTTTCATCGGATGGGGGTATTTGCAGGCCCAGGAAGCCAAGACGTGTTTTAAGAATATGCCGGATTCTATATGTCCGTTGCTTAGTGCCGTGAACCGTGCGGATTTTATAGACTTTCTGGAAAGTAAGATGAAAGCTGAGGTGACCAACAGCTTTGGTGGTAAATCGGAAATGACGGAACTTGCCCCGGATTATATACATGTGAAGATGACTCCCCAGAGCTCGTGGCAGATGAAGCTCTTGCCTGTCAACGACAGCACGAAAGTGGTTTGTGTGGTATCTACGGTTTGTGCTCCGGCTTGCGACAGCCATGTCAAGTTCTATACGACAGACTGGAAGGAGCTGGTTGCTTCGTCCTACCTGCCGGCATTGCCCGTTCTGGATGATTTTATCGCTGAGGCCGCGGATACGGTGGATGTCTATGAGTATCAGGATGCCCGTCGCCAGGCCGACATGCTGCTGATGAAAGCGGACCTTTCTGCGAAGGATGCCACGTTGGCATTCACTTTTACCACGACCGATTACATGGGTAAAGAAGCGGCGGAGAAACTGAAACCGTTTGTCCGCCGTCCTATTGTTTATACTTGGAATCAAGGGAAGTTCGAGAAATCCTCTACTTCACTTTGATTCTGTCGAATCCCTCTCCATAGACTCCGATGACTGCACTTTGTGATACAAAGGCATTGGGGTCTATGTCTTTTATGAGCCGGAAAATGATGGTGGACTCCCGCTTCTTGGCCAGCACGAACAGCATTTTTATCTCTTTTCCCGTATAGAAGCCCGAGGCGTTGATGACCGTTGCACCTCTGTGAGGATATACCTGGATGTGCTTGGCTATCTCCTCATATTTATCGCTGATAATAAAGAATTGTACGGACTGGCGGGCACTGTTCACCACTTGGTCGAGCACGAAGCTGCATATGTATAGAGTAACGTAGCCATACACCACCTTTTCCCAATCTTTTAGAACAAAGTAACTGGACGAGATGATGATAAGGTCACATATCAACATGACTCTGCCCAGCGTGATGTCGCGGTACTTGTTGATTACGGCGGCAATGATGTCCGTGCCGCCAGTACTGCCGTTGTTGGAAAAGGCGATGCCGATGCCGCTACCGCAGAAGGAGGCACCGATGACACAAGCCATGAAAGGCTGGTCGTGCAGGAGGACAACACCCTCGGTCAGTTTCTGGATAATGGAAAGGAAAAAGGTCAGGGTGAATACGGCAAAGATTGTCTTTACGCTGAACTTCCATCCCAACACACGTAGGGCAAGCAATAGAAGCAGAAAATTGATGGCGAAGTACGTATATTGGACGGGAAATCCAGTGGCAAAATATACGATGGATGCAATGCCCGGTACGCCACCGGTAGTAATATCGTTGGGAAGCAGGAAGACTGTCCAGCCGATACCATATAAGACCATACCCAGGGCAATCATCAGATAATCCCGCAGTTCGCGCATGGTGTTCTGTCGGGAGGGAACATTTACTATTGTTTTCATTATAATTTTATGTGGTTGTGAAAATGCGGGGACAAAGATACAAAAGATATCATTTGTTTGTTTGAGTATAAGATTGATATTTATATTTTGATGTTACTATGAGTTTTAACATACAATAGCTTGCTTTGATAAAATAATTATCTATATTCGCTTTTATAATTAACGGTGATTATTGACTTAGATGACTATGAAACCACTTTACCAAGATCTGCCATTCCCAATAGACAGTCATATACATTATTATATAGAAGACTTGCCGCACTTCATTGTACCTTGGCATTATCATCCGGCCATAGAGATAATGTATATAACTAGAGGTATAGGAACTCGTTTTGTCGGGGATTGCATAGAACAGTATGAGGAGGGGGATGTATGTATGATTGGCCCTAATCTCCCTCATGAATGGCGTAATGATGATGCTTATTTTGATAAGGAGTCTGGTTTGCGTGCTACGTGTATCTGTCTGTTCTTTAAACGTGAGATATTTGATCCGAATTTTATCAGATTACCAGAAATGAATAATATTCGTGATTTGATAGAGAGATCACGGCGTGGACTGAAGTTTACCGGAAATTCGAAATTAGAGATAACCCGGTTTATAAGGAGTTCGGTGAATGATGTAGGGGTTCGGAAGGTAACGAATCTTTTAACACTTCTTGAGCTGATGGCCACATCGACTGAGTATGAGTTACTGGCCTCAGTGGGATTTACGAATTCTGTAAATTCAGAAGATTTTGAGAGATTTAATAAGGTATACAAGTTTCTCGTCAAGAACTTTGCGACTTCCATTAGGTTGGAAGAAGTTTCGACTTTGGTTGGATTGACCCCGACAGCTTTTTGCCGTTATTTCAAGGAGAGGACCAAGAAAACCTTTGTAGAATATCTGAACGAAATGCGTATCGGTTATTCGAAAAAACTATTACTGGAAAACAAAATGAAGATTTCTACTATCAGTGGGGAAGTCGGATTCCCTAACTTATCTAATTTTATATCCCAATTTAAAAAAGTGACAGGAATGTCCCCGTCGCAGTTCCAAAAGCAGTTTGGAGTAAAGGCTAAACAAGCCATTTGATTCTACTATTTTATCATTGAATATTTGGTGGTTAGAGCCTTGGTTTTCTACTTTTTTTGCAAGGTTTTATCCATTTGCTGCGAATAATGGTAAAATACCATAATTATCGGAAAATATAGAGGAAAGAGCGAGTTCCATATCAGCGTACTTTTGCAATATAAGATTTTAAAAGTATGATGCTGATGAATGATAAGAGAACAAATGAGTCGCCTTTGCTCTTTATAAAGGATTCTTTGATCGGTGAAAATGTGAAGAGGAGTTTGAAGACTTTGGCTGATTTACGAGGTGTTTTTCATAATTGTGAGGCTTATGAACAGATGTCTCCTGATACTTTATTGTATGAGGTGACTTGTCATCTGCCGGTTGAAGAAGGAACGCCTGGGGGACTCTATTTCGGAATCACGAGAATTTATCCAGGTAAGGTTGGTGATGAGTATTTCATGACCAAAGGACATTTTCATGCCAATATGAATCGTGGGGAGTACTATTGGGGAGTGGAAGGTGAAGGCAGATTGATTATGATGGATCAGAACCGAAGGGTTTGGAGTGAGCGGATGTTTCCGGGTAGTCTTCATTATATACCTGGAGGGGTGGCCCATCGTGTGGCAAATATAGGATATTCTGTTCTGTCATTCGCTGCTTGTTGGCCTTCGGACGCAGGACATGATTATCAAGTGATTTTGGAGAACGGGTTTTCTGCATCTTTACAGTGTGTGAATGGCAATCCCCAATTGATAGAAATATGAATATGAAGTATATCATAGCTGTAGATTTGGGAGGAACCATTACAAAAGTCGGTCTCTTACGCAATGGAGAACTGGTAGACTATGTAAAAATGCCTTCTCGTCAAGATTTGGATATGACAGCAAGTTTGCCGGAGATTGAAAATGCAATTGATTTCCTGCTAAATTCAAATGGTGTGAAGCGCCTCTTTGGAGTGGGTATAGCTTTTCCAGGGCTAGTAAATAATAAAAAAAGCATTATTATATCTACGAATGAAAAATATGATGATGGAGTGGAGCTTGATTTGGATAGATGGGCGGATGAACATTGGGGAGCCCCCTTTTACATTGATAATGACGCACGGCTTGCAGCAATTGGAGAATGGCAATATGGGAGCGGCAGAGGATATGATAGCGTTGTTATGATGACTATTGGTACGGGCATAGGATCGGGAGTCATTATGAATGGTGAGGTAATGTATGGAAAGCACTTTCAAGCAGGTTCGTTGGGTGGCCATTTTGTAGTAGACTACAAAGGAAGGTTATGCTCTTGTGGAAACAAGGGGTGTGTGGAGGCTTTGTCCTCTTCATTCTTCCTTCATAAAATTATAAAGGATCATGCTTGCCTGTCTCCTTCGTTTAAAATGTCATCTCAGAATTATGATTTTAAAGAAATCTTCCAATTGGCGGAACAAGGAAATAGAGACGCGTTATTGGTACGAAATGAATGCATTGAAATATGGGGAGCTGCTGTTATAAATTTTATTCATGCTTATGATCCTGAAGTGGTGATACTTGGAGGGGGAATCATGAATAGCCATAAAGTGATAGTGCCTTATATCGAGGAACGGGTGTCAAAGTTTGCCTGGACTCCGAGTGCAAAAGTATCTGTGGTAGTTTCTAGCTTGGGAGATTATGCAGCTTTGTATGGTTTGGAATATTGTTTAAGAAAAAAGATAAAAGATGAAGTATTCTGCTAATTACGATAAATATCCTTTTGTGCAGGTGTCCTATAATTCGGATGACTGTATTTCCGGTTGGTTTGCCATTACCGATAGTATCAGTGAACGTTTGAAGGTACTGGAGAAGCCGTTGAAAGTGGTTGCGATTGAGTGCTATCAAGGAGTGTTTGAGAATGATATACGTAATGCTTTTGCCGGTAGGTTCAATAATGCTTTATTTGTTCATACAGATAGTGCGATGTTGCCGGAAGAGAAAATCAATGATTTTTTCTATCCTGATATTACCGATGATGAATTATTCGGCTATCTGACCCGGTATACAATGGAATGTTTTTTTGATTTCGATAAAGTTACTGGTATCCGGCAACAGATAGAAGATTTGCAGTCTGGTATTGTAATAGTCTATGGGGTTGGTGCGGCCTATCTTTGTGAACATCCTGATTTGTTGATTTATGCCGATATGGCAAGATGGGAGATACAGTCCAGATTCCGTAAAAATGAAATATCAAATATAGGTGTCAACAATAAAGAAGAACGAACCTCCTTGCAGTATAAAAGAGCTTTTTTCGTAGATTGGAGAATATGCGATAGGCACAAAAAGATGCTGATGGCAAAGGTGGATTATGTTTTGGATACGAACCGGCGCAATCATCCTAAGATGATTACAGGCAAAGCGATGTTTGAGGGATTGGAGAAAGCGGTAAATGGTCCGTTTCGTGTAGTTCCCTTTTTTGATCCGGGGCCTTGGGGAGGACAGTGGATGAAAGATGTTTGCGATTTAGAACGGACGATGCCTAATTATGCTTGGTGTTTTGACTGTGTACCTGAAGAAAACAGTCTGTTGTTGGCCTTTGGGGATGAGAAAGTGGAAATACCGTCAATTGATTTGATTTTTGCTTATCCCCGACAGTTATTGGGTGATGCTGTGTATGGCAGGTTTGGTGATGAGTTTCCAATACGGTTTGACTTTCTTGATACGATAGAAGGCGGCAATCTAAGCTTACAAGTTCATCCTTTGACTGAATATATACAACAGAAATTTGGGATGCATTATACGCAGGATGAGAGCTACTATATTTTGGATGCTAAGGAGGGGGCAACTGTATATTTGGGTTTGAAGGATAATATTAAACCGGAGGAGATGCTTGATGAATTGGAAAAATCGCAAAGGACTGGTGAATTTGAAGTGGAGAAGTATGTAGGTATTTATCCGGCAAAGAAGCATGATCATTTTTTAATTCCGGCTGGTACGGTACATTGTTCGGGAAGGAATAGCATGGTACTTGAGATTAGTGCAACCCCATACATCTTTACATTTAAGTTGTGGGATTGGGGACGGATGGGACTGGATGGCAGACCGCGTCCGATTAATATAGCTCATGGGGCTAATGTGATACAATGGAATAGAACGGAGTCTTGGGTGAAAGAAGAACTGATAAACAAGGTCTCTGTTATTGGTGAAGGAGATTCTTGGCGTGAAGAAAAGACGGGACTTCATGAATGGGAATTTATAGAAACAAGAAGACATTGGTTCACGGACAAAGTTTTGCATAAGAATGAGTCGGGTGTTAATGTTCTGAATCTGATTGAGGGACGTTCGGTGATAGTGGAAAGTCCTATAGGACAATTTTCTCCGTTTGTTGTCCATTATGCGGAAACTTTTATTATTCCTGCTGCCATAAAGGAATATACAATAAAACCTTATGGGGAGTCTGAAGGAATGGAATGTGGAACAATTAAAGCTTTTGTAAGACATCATGCATAAAGATAATTTTGATAAGGGGATTGATATAGGGATAACAGAAAATCCGTTAGGTTTTATTTATGGTAAGGACGTTTTTGGCCCGACAGTAGAAAACCGGTGGTTGGATGATATCCGGTCTAGTTTGTTGGATCCGAAATGTGAAGGACCGGATATTGTCTATTCTATAGCTATGGATGTGGGTAAGACTGTTCATAAAGCGCTTTTGCAAAAACAGCATTTGCTTTTTGGAGTAGTGGCTTATGCCAAAGGAAGTTTGGGAATGGAACCCATTCGCAGTCAGGGACATATTCATAAGGTCTCACCTTTTAGTCAATGGTCCACTCCAGAGGTTTATGAGATATGGAATGGAGAGGCGGTCATTTACATGCAAGAGTCGGCTACAGATGAACCGGGGAGGTGTTATGCTGTTTATGCACAGCCTGGCGATGTGGTGGTGGTCCCTCCATATTGGGTACATGCTACCATTAGTACGAATGCAGATGAATCTCTTGTGTTTGGTGCATGGTGTGACCGTGAATATGGTTTTGAATATGCTGAGATTCGTCGTCATAAAGGTATTGCATGGTATCCTGTTTTTGAGGGTGATGGATTGAAGTGGATCAGAAATACAAACTATCATTTTTCGGAACTGGTAAGAAAGGCTCCAAGAGAGTATCATGATTTAGGTATTGGGAAAGGTAAATCCATTTATAAAATTTTTGAAGATGCTCCGGATACTTTCTTATATGTTCCGAATCCGTCAGTGAAAAAGGAAGTTTGGATAAGTTTTGAACCCTAAAATATAAGTTTAATATGAAAAACAGACATATAATATTTTTAATAGCTACAGTTGTAGCAACAGGAGGATTGCTTTTCGGCTTTGATACTGGGGTAATTTCAGGAGCGATTCCATTTCTTCAGTCAGATTGGGGAATAGATAATAATGATGTTGAATGGATTACGGCGGCTGGTTTGTTGGGAGCTATGTTGGGGGCTGTATGTTGTGGGCGTTTATCTGATATATTTGGAAGAAGAAAAATCATATTGGTTTCTGCTGTGATATTTGCAGTGGGAGCGTTATGGTCAGGACTGGCAACGGATTTGACGAGCTTGGTTTTTTCTCGTCTGTTTCTTGGTATAGCTATAGGTGTGGCATCATTTACTGTTCCATTGTATATAGCAGAAATTGCTCCAGCTAAATCCAGGGGACGTCTGGTTTCAATGTTTCAGTTAATGGTTACAATAGGTATTTTACTTTCATACATGTCAGATACCTTTTGGGCTGATGAAAACAAGTTGGATTGTTGGAGATGGATGTTTTGGGCAGGTGTCGTACCGGCTTTGGTATTACTGGTAGGTATGTGTTTTGTGCCTGAAACATCTCGGTGGCTGTTGAGTAAAGGACGGTTGAAAGAATGTAGGAAAGTGTTGCAGAAAATAGAACCGGAAAATACAGTAAATGATTTAATTGGACAAATGGAGGTGGAAATAGAGAAAGATAGGAATAGTGCGGTAGGATGGCGATATTTGATGCAGCCTTGGTTGAGAACTCCTCTAATGATTGCTGTTTGTATTATGTTTTTTCAACAGTTTGTAGGTATTAACACAGTTATTTATTATAGTCCGAAGATTTTCCTGATGGCAGGATTTGAAAGTACACTCTCTGCTATTTGGGCTTCTGTAGGTATTGGAATTGTAAATGTTGTATTTACAGTGATTTCTCTTTATTTAGTGGATAGAATCGGACGACGAAAGTTGTATTTTATTGGTCTGTCAGGAATTGCCTTTTCTGTTTTGTGCCTTAGTGCTTGTTTTATTTATGCTAATCAGTTGGGCGAAATCGGAAGGTGGTTAATGGTCATTTTTATGTTTGGATATGTTGCATTTTTTGCAATTAGTATTGGACCTTTGGGATGGTTGGTCATTTCCGAGATATTTCCGCAGAAAGTACGGGGATTGGGGACTTCGATAGGTTCATTGGCTGTATGGATATTTAATTGCATTGTCTCCTTTACTTTCTTTAAGATTATAGATTTTTTTTCTATACCAGGTACCGAAATTGTTGTTGGACAAACGACTTCTGAGAATCCGGCAGGTGCATTTTTTCTTTATGGATTTATTGCCGTGTTGGGTTTGGTATGGGGGTATTTATTCTTGCCGGAGACAAAAGGGTTATCATTGGAGGAGATTGAACAGAAATGGAGAAAAAATAGAGAATGTTGAAGGAATAAATCATTAAAAAAATGATATATGAAAAATGGATTTTATTTTTTAGGTCTATGTATCTGCTTGTGTTTATGGGCTTCTTGCTCCAGTATGGAAGAAGTACGTGATTATAATGAAAAATATACGGGAGAGTATACGAGCAGGATTGCTTTCCCTATTGGGGGATTGGGGACGGGAATGTTTTGTGTAGAAGGTAGTGGTGCAATTTCTAATATGAATATTAGGCATAAAACTGAGATGTTGAATGAACCGACAATGTTTGCCGGATTATATTTGAAAGGGGTAGATAATGGTAGTATTGTTGTGGAAGGACAAGTACCGGATTGGAAAAAATTTGGCCAACCACAGTCAACAAAAGGATACGGCGGCACGTGGGGATTACCTCGATTTAAAGATTGTGATTTTGAAGTAAAATTCCCTTTTGCCAAATTGAGAATGAGTGACGATGAACTGAAGATGGACGTGACAATGAAGGTTTGGAATCCATTTATTCCTACAGATGAAAATAACTCAGGGCTTCCAGTTGCTGGTTTTGAATATACGTTTAAAAATAAATATGCTAAAGAAGTAGAAGCCATATTTTCTTATAATTCAAAGAACTTTGTAGATATTCGTAATGGAGGAGCATCTATTAGGCCAATTGAAAATGGTTTTATAATATCACAGAAAGGAACAGAAACGCAGCCGTTTCATCAGGCTGATTTTGCAATCTTTACAGATGAACCGGAAACTAAGGTTAATTATTGTTGGTTTAGAGGATGGTCTTTTGACTCATTCACGATGTGCTGGAATGAGATGAGCAGTGGGGTAATTAAAGAAAATCCTGCTAATATGGCGGATGCTCCCGGAGCTTCCTTGTATGTACCGTTTAGATTGCAACCGGGAGAGTCAAAGACAATCCGTTTATATATGGCATGGTACGTTCCTTTCTCATTAGTTCGTGAGGGATTGGAACCGATTGATGATGTAGATGTACCTATCGTACCTGTAGTTAATGAAAGAGGAGAGCCCGCAGGCTATATTGATACTTCCATTCAGTTGTCCGATAAATACCGTCCCTGGTATAGCAGTAGATTTGCAAATATAGAGGAAGTCGCAGACTATTGGATGAAAAATTATAATACGTTGAAAGAAAAAACAGAGCTGTTTACTGATGCATTTTATGCTACAACTTTGCCTGCTGAAGTTGTTGAAGCTGTTGCTGCTAATCTTACTATATTAAAATCACCTACGATTTTTCGGCAATACGATGGTCGGATGTGGAATTGGGAAGGTTGCGGTAATGAATATGGCTCTTGCTATGGTTCTTGTACACATGTTTGGAATTATGCTCAAGCTATACCTCATTTGTTTCCTAAAATGGAAAGAACACTGAGGGAAACGGAATTTTTTGTTAGTCAAGCTAAGAATGGGCACCAAGCATTTCGCTCTGCACTTCCTATCCGACCCATCAGACATAATTTTCATGCAGCAGCTGATGGGCAGTTAGGTGGTATTATGAAAGTATACCGTGATTGGCATATATATGGTAATGACGAATGGTTGAAGTTGATTTATTCATACGTACAGAATAGTCTTGATTATTGCATTAATACGTGGGATCCTAAAAGGAAAGGTGTTATAGAGGAACCTCATCATAATACTTATGACATTGAATTTTGGGGGCCTAGTGGTATGATTAATAGTTACTATACTGGCGCATTACAAGCATTTGTTGCTATGGGTGAACATTTGGAGAAAGATATGACAGAATATAGAGAGTTGCTAGATAAGAGTATTGACTACATGGAAAATCAATTGTACGACGGTGAATATTTTATTCAAAATATTCGTTGGAAGGAGTTGCAGGCTTCTGATCCGACGAAAGTACAGTCTGTCAATTCTAATTATTCGAAAGAGGGTTTGGATTTATTGGAAAAGGAAGGGCCGAAATATCAATACGGAAAAGGCTGTTTATCTGATGGAGTAGTAGGAGCATGGCTTTCTTTGGTCTGTGGACTGGACGAGGCTATAGATAGAAAGAAAATATTAAGTCATTTATTGTCTGTTCATAAATATAATTTAAAGAGGAATCTCAGAAAACATGTAAATCCTCAGCGCTCGACTTTTGCTTTAGGTGATGAAGGAGGCTTATTATTATGTTCATGGCCCAAAGGAGGAAAGTTACAACTTCCTTTTGTTTACTCCAATGAGGTATGGACAGGTATTGAATATCAAGTGGCTTCTCATTTGATGTTTGAAGGTGAGGTTGAGAAAGGACTTGATATTGTCCGTACTTGTCGTGATCGGTATGATGGAAGAGTACGTAACCCATTTAATGAATATGAATGTGGGGCATGGTATGCCCGTGCAATGTCTAGTTATGCTATGCTCCAAGCTTTGACTGGAATACAGTATGATGCAGTGGATTCTACTTTATATATTGATTCAAGGATAGGTGATGATTTTACGTCTTTTTTGTCGACGGAAACAGGTTTTGGTAATGTTGGTCTAAAAGATGGTAAACCTTTCATTGAGGTGAAATATGGGAAGATTGATGTGAAAAAGTGCTTTGTTTCTGACATAGAAACAGATTTTGTTAATTGATAGAGAAAGGAGGAATAATGGAAATAAGAAGAAAGTAATTATACAGTGGTGAATCTAATAATAGTTTGAAACACAAATAATCAAAAAAAATGAAAACAATAGACATTAAATCTAATAGCAGGATATTACATTGGGCATTTTATATTTTCCTTTTTACTGTTTTGAGTGTGGGAAGTGTATATGCATCGGAAGATACTCCGTCTGTATTATCCACTAATCAATCAGAAAAGAAAACAGTAAAAGGAAATGTGATGGATGAATATGGACAACCATTGGTGGGGGTAGCTGTACAAGTTAAAGGAACTTCATTAGGTGTTGTTACTGATTTGGATGGAAATTTTAGTTTTAGTATTCCAGTTGATAGTCGTGCCTTGTTATTTTCTTATTTGGGAATGAAAACTCAAGAGGTATCTGCCAATAAGAGTAACTATAAAATAGTGATGGTAGAGGATGCCACCCAAATGGAGGAAGTTGTAGTCATTGGGTATGGTTCTCAGTCTCGTGAGAAGATTACGACATCTGTGACCAAGCTTGATAAAGAGGCTTTGAAGAATGTACCCTATGCAAATGCAGCTTCAGCCTTACAAGGTACAGTGTCTGGTGTACGTGTGCAAAGTATTTCAGGGCAACCAGGTGCAGAACCTCGTATTATAGTCCGTGGTGGTACTTCCATTAATAATCCTAATGGTGCTACTCCACTATATATTATTGATGGTGTTATGAGGGCGAATATGGTTCATATAGCTTCGGAAGATATTGAATCCATCCAAATTCTGAAAGATGCTGCTGCTACTTCTATTTATGGAGCCCAAGGTTCAAATGGTGTTGTAATTGTTACTACTAAAAAGGGGAAGGCCGGTAAAACCAGAGTTGAATATAGATATAATCTGACAATTTCTGATATTGGTAAAAAATATGAATTTGCCAATGCTGAAGAATTTTTGACCCTTATGAGGAAAGGTATGATTTCACCAGCGAAATTTGGAAAAGCTACCGAACAAAGATTGATAGGACATTTAGGTTATGGAACAGGAAATGATCTGACTAATAATACTGCCTTCTCTACTCAATACTTGACTGATGAGAATCGCTATAAATTAGATCAAGGGTGGAAATCAATGCCAGATCCAGTAGATCCGAGTAAGACATTGTTATACTCAGATACTGATTTTCAGGATAAAATTTATCGTACTGGTTTTTCTCATAATCACCATATTGAAGTTTCAGGTGGAACGGAAAAGGCTACCTTTAATATGGGATTAGGGTATATGACTAATGAAGGAACTGTTATTACAACTTCATATAAACGGTATAATTTTAGTTTGAATGGTTCTTTGCAAGCACGGGATAATTTGAAAATTTCAGCTAGAACTACTTATTCAAACTCGTTTACGTATGGTTCTCCATTAGCTGCAGATGCAACATTCTATCGTTCACCGGCTGCCTCACCTACCACTAAATTCAGATTTGAAGATGGTAGTCTGGCTCCAGGAGCTGCCCAGTATCTGGGAAATGCTGTATATCATATGAACAAGGCACAAAGAGAGTATGACTATCAGAATTTATCAATAGGAGTAGATGCAGATTGGACTATATTGCCAGGATTGTCTTTCAAACCAGCTCTTTCTTTATTTGAAGTGAACAGTAATAACTATACTTTTTGGGATGCTTTTTGGAATGGACCGAGAGATTATATAACTACAAGAAATGCAAATGCTGATACTTACAAATGGCGGCAATATCAGGCAGATGCTGTATTCAACTATGTTAAATCTTTCAATGAAAAACACAATTTGAATGTAACAGCTGGTTATGCTTATTATTTTAGGAAAGAGGCCCGTTTAGCAGCTGCTGGTAGAGGTGCTTCTACTGATTTGATTCCTACTTTGAATGCCTCAAGTGTTCCTGTAAGTGTGAGTAGTTCTATTACAGAGCGATCTATGCAAGGTATTTTTGCTCGTATAGGGTATGATTATAAGGATAAATATTTGATTTCTGTATCTGCAAGATATGACGGTGCTTCCAATTTGGGTACGAACAACAAATGGGGATTTTTTCCTGGCGTGTCATTAGGGTGGCATGTGGATAAAGAAAAGTTCTGGTCATTTATGCCTGAGAATCTAATGCGTCTGAAATTGCGTGCCAGCTATGGAGTAAATGGTAATATTTCAGGCTTGGGGGATTATACGGCTCAAGGTAGTTATAGTGTAGGATCTAAATATTTAGGTAATGCAGGTATCACTATGGGAACTATGGCAAATCAAGACTTGAGTTGGGAGGAGTCTAAGACATTTGATATCGGTACTGATATTTCCTTTTTTAATAATCGGTTAAACTTTATCTTTGATTATTTCAATCGTACCACAGATAATTTGCTGACAAATCGCACTTTACCTCATTCTACAGGCTTTGGCTCTATTTTCACTAATTTAGTAGGGTGTCCAGTTTGTTGTACCAATTTTAGCTCACTTTCCTAAGCGTTTTGGTTCGTTCTGTAACCCAGTTTTTGGACAAATGCTCGATTGACCAAGTACTGATGTCCTTCAGTTTAACATTTACAATGCGCTCTTTGAAATTAATTGTTTTTGTAACGGATTCGTTCGAGACTTTTGGATATAACGGTATCGTCAGAACAAAAGACGTTACACCGTACAGCTTGTTCGGTGACTTTTTGCTCTTATAGATGCCAAAAGTAGATTCAATGATGTCGGATGATATATTGATGCTCATGTTAGCAGTGAGAAGTGCTTCTTCCCGATTGAAGTATTCAAGCATCTTGATACCAGCATGTACCTGTCTGGAATGTGCATTTCCTAAGACATGAGTAATGATATGGAGCTTGCACTTCCTGCTCGTCATAATCGAGAAGCCTTCGTTCTTGCAGATGGCCTCGACGTGTCTTACAGCACAAAGTACAGCCTGCAGTTCCTTCAGCAGAGATTCATAATCCTTTATGAAGGCATACGCTTCCTGCATTTTCTCTGGTAGCGTGTCATAACAGTCAAGCATTTCATTACCCCAGAACACCCATGAAGACATATTCATGAACCGTGATATAGTTCTCATATTGGGAGGCAGCAAGTATGCCTTGTCGGTCAGATGATACTGCAATCGTTTCTTGCCAAGGAGTGTTGTAAACTCCACAAAATCAGATTGTTTCTCATAGACATTCTTGAGAATCACACCCATGGAATGACTGATGTCTGCATGATGTATATGCCTGGAGCCAGTGATGCCCTTGGTCAGATTATGA
>NZ_JBCNZM010000042.1:0-14970 GCF_040227615.1 Bacteroides sp. RTP31139st1_H2_RTP31139_211217
CCTCCGTCTCGTGGGCTCGGAGATGTGTAGAAGAGACAGGCAGCGCACCATTCCGGTTATCCGCGAACCGGAAAATAAGTCTTTGGAGTTTGCAGAGTTGATAGGTACTCTTTATTATCAGAAGAAGGACCATGCTGACTTAGTCCGCAAGAAATATCTCTATTTTGCGGAGGAACTGAGGAGGGAAATACAAGTGGATGTGGAGGAAGTGGCAGAGGATGAGCGCTCTTTCGGCAGGATTGCCCGGAAGACGGGTATGGAAGCGGGGGAAATAGCCGCGTTCATCCGCGAGGTGAGGCCGGTGGTGTACGGAGGGCGCAGTATCTCTGAGGAAGAGATGAAACGGCTTATTGATAGAATGAATGAAATAATCAATCATATATAAAGAAGATATTTATGGAAGAGAACACAGAAAAACGGGTGGACTTGACTCTCTTTTCCGAGAAGATACAAGCGTTGAAGGACCGGATTGCTACGGTCATAGTGGGGCAGGAGCAGACGGTGGACCTGGTGCTGACGGTTGTCCTGGCAAACGGTCATGTGTTGCTGGAGGGAGTGCCGGGGGTGGCAAAGACACTGCTTGCCCGTCTGGTGGCACGCTTGATTAAGGCGGACTTCAGCCGCATTCAGTTTACTCCGGACTTGATGCCGAGTGACGTGTTGGGTACTACGGTCTTCAACATGAAAACCAATGACTTTGACTTTCATCAAGGACCGGTGTTTGCCGACCTCGTGCTGGTGGACGAGATAAACCGCGCTCCCGCCAAGACGCAGGCAGCCTTGTTCGAGGTTATGGAAGAACGGCAGGTCAGCATTGACGGTACCACGCATCAGATGGGAGAACTCTATACGATTCTGGCAACCCAGAATCCGGTGGAGCAGGAGGGGACTTATAAGTTGCCTGAAGCGCAACTGGACCGCTTCCTGATGAAAATAACCATGGGATATCCCTCATTGGAGGAGGAGGTGGACATCCTGGAGCGCCACCACGCCAATGCTTCGTTGGTGAAGTTGGAGAGCCTGGCGCCCGTGCTCACAAAAGAAGAACTGCTTTCGTTGCGCAGGCTGATGGAACACGTGTTTGTAGACCGCACGCTGCTTCAGTACATCGCGTTGATTGTACAGCAGACGCGTGCCAGCAAGGCTGTATATTTAGGAGCTTCTCCGCGTGCGTCCGTGG
Source organism: Bacteroides sp. RTP31139st1_H2_RTP31139_211217 (assembly GCF_040227615.1). Taxonomy (NCBI): domain Bacteria; kingdom Pseudomonadati; phylum Bacteroidota; class Bacteroidia; order Bacteroidales; family Bacteroidaceae; genus Bacteroides; species Bacteroides sp. RTP31139st1_H2_RTP31139_211217. The sequence continues at coordinate 1,181 of NZ_JBCNZM010000042.1, forward strand.
CAATGATGCAGGCCTCCAAGGCATATGCACTGTTGCAGGGACGTGACTTTGTGACACCGGAGGATATTAAGTTCGTTGCTCCGTATGTGCTTCAGCATCGCTTGATATTGACAGCGGAAGCCGAGATGGAAGGCTATTCGCCGGTAAAGGTGACGCAACGTCTGATTGATAAGGTGGAAGTGCCGAAATGAGATTAGGCCGCCGATTCTATATTGCTCTTGTTCTGATAGTCCTGCTGATGGGTATCGGGTACGTCTTTGCTCCATTCTTTGCAATCGGGCAGTGGGCGCTTTTTGTTTTGGCGGTGTCGGCGCTGGTGGATGGGGTGATGCTCTATCGCATTCGCGGCATCCGGGCATTCCGCCAGTGTGCTACCCGCTTCTCCAACGGAGATGAGAACACCGTGAACATACGTGTGGAGAGCAGTTATCCGCATCCGGTGGCTGTGGAAGTGGTGGATGAGATTCCTTTTGCATTCCAGTTGCGGAATATTGATTTCCGGATGAGGCTCCAGGCGAATGAGGGCAGGACGATTACGTATCATCTGCGTCCCACGCGGCGGGGGATTTACTCTTTCGGACGGATTCGGGTGTTTGTGGCAGGCAGAATGGGATTGCTTTCCCGCAGATATACTTGCGATGCTCCGCTGGATGTCAAGGTATATCCGTCCTATCTGATGCTCCATCGGTATGAGTTGCTTGCTATCAGCGACAACTTGACGGAATTGGGCATCAAACGTATCCGCAGGGTGGGGCATCATACGGAGTTCGAACAGATAAAGGAGTATGTGAAAGGCGACGATTACCGCACGATAAACTGGAAAGCAAGCGCCCGGAGGCACGAACTTATGGTAAATGTCTATCAAGACGAGCGTTCCCAGCAAATCTATAACGTGATAGACAAGGGGCGGATTATGCAGCAGGCATTTCGCGGGATGACCTTGCTGGACTATGCTATTAATGCCTCCCTGGTTCTTTCGTACGTTGTCATGCGGAAGGAGGATAAAGCCGGACTGGTAACGTTTAATGAGCACTTTGATACATTTATCCCCGCCTCCCGACAGCCCGGACAAATGCAGGCGTTATTGGAGAACCTTTACAGCCAGCAGACTACTTTTGGGGAGACCGACTTTTCCTCATTGTGCGTACATTTGAACAAGCGCGTCAACAAACGCAGTCTTTTGGTGCTGTATACCAATTTTTCCGGCATCGGCAGCTTGAATCGCCAGTTGGCTTATTTGCAGCAGTTGAACCGCCAGCACCGGTTGCTGGTCATCTTCTTCGAAGATGCCGCTCTGAAAGAGTACGTCGCCACTCCTGCGAGGGATACGGAAGGGTATTACCGCCATGTCATTGCCGAGAAATTTGTATTCGAGAAACGGCTGATAGTCTCCACCTTGAAGCAGCACGGCATCAGTTCTGTGCTGACTACACCGGAAAATCTTTCTGTGGACGTGATAAACAAGTATCTGGAGATGAAGTCACGTAGCCAGATATAAAAACAGTAACTAAGGTTATATAATCCGTAATAAGGGTAGTGAAGATGTCTGGATTTTCCTCTAATTTTGTAATTGGTATATTGTGAAGGTGTGGAAAACATATCCTTAAGATTTTATATATCTGAAGTTACAATAATGAGAATGACTTTATAGGTGATGAAAGACAATACATTGGACATAAAGACCGTATGTGAATGTAACCGGTGCCTGGGATGTAAAACGTTGCATCCTCAGGTAAGCATTATTAATCTGGAAAATCCTAGTGTGTATCAGGATGCTGTGAAGTTTGAATTCTATGCCATCCTACTGATTGAGGACTGTGAAGGGGATTGTGACTGCTGCGGACGGAAATATTATGATTATTCCAATGCTACGATGGTATTTCTTACTCCCGGCGAGATATTCCGGATGAACAAGAACAATACGCTTCCGGACAAAGGTTGGCTGCTGGCATTTCATCCCGATTTATTGCTTTGTACTACGTTAAAGAATCATATCGACAACTATACTTTCTTTTTCTACCGCAAGGAGGAGGCGTTGCATCTGTCACAGCGCGAAACGGCCAAAGTGACGTGTTGCCTTGAGAATATTGATGATGAACTTCATCATTCCATTGATACGCATAGCAATACCATCCTGTCCCGTCACATCGAATTGCTGCTGGATTATTGCTCACGTTACTATGAGCGGCAATTCATCACCCGTGAGAATAAGAACAAGATGATTCTGGGGAAAATGGAAGGGATATTGGACGAGTATATCACTTCCGGAAAGTTGCAGGAGGGGAAGCTGCCCACTTCCGGATGCTGTGCCGAAAAACTGAATCTTTCGACGGCTTACTTTGATGATTTGCTGAGGTTTGAGACGGGTAAGACATTGGCTGAATACTTCCAGTTCAAATGCTTGTACACGGCCAAGAAAATGTTATCGGAAGGCGGTAATACACCTGCTGCCGTAGCGCGTCGGCTGGGCTATCCGAGTGTGCAATATTTCAGTCTGGTGTTTAAGAAAGCAACGGGAGTTGCACCGAATGAATATAGATATTCACAAAATTGAGATGATGCAGATAGAATGAATTTATTAGACCAAAATATTTTATAATGGAGACCAAAGCTATATTTTTAGATGTAGACGGAACATTGGTGAGTTTCGACACTCACCGCGTTCCGCAGTCGGCTATCGAAGCGTTGCAGCAAGTTCATGAATCCGGTATAAAAATCATAATAGCAACTGGGAGGGCGTTTACCGATCTTCACGAGCTTGAAGAGATTCCATACGATGCAGTGATAGCTTTGAATGGGTCCGATTGTGTACTGAGAGATGGCACTCCTATATCTCGTAAACAGATTCCCGAAAAGGATTTTCAGATGGTACTGGTATTGGCTCAACATTATGGGTTTGCTCTGGCTATCGAAACGAATAAAGGTATTTTTGTCAACGAACTCAACCCGACCGTCATCGAATTGGCCAGGCTGGTCAATCACCCTACACCGCCGGTGGCAGACATCGAAAAAGAGTTTATGGGAGGCGAATGTTGTCAGTTATGCATATATTGTGATGAAGAAATGGAAAAAGAAGTAATGGCACAACTTCCCGGACTTTCTGTTTCCAGATGGAACCCTTTCTTCGCGGATGTCAATGTGGCGGGAGTAAACAAGGCTATGGGTATCAATGAGTTTGCTTCCTATTATGGATTTGATGTTTCAAGAACCATCGCTTTTGGTGATGGCGGGAATGATATTTCCATGATTCGTGCAGCCGGGATGGGAATAGCTATGGGAGGAGCTTCCGAGGCTGTGAAAAGCGTTGCCGATTATATAACGGAGGCGGTGGATGAGAATGGTGTCCGGAACGCCTTGGTTCGTTTCGGTATTCTGGAATAAAAATCGGCTATCAAAACTGATGAAAACTATAGTCTGTAAATATTATGCTTTTTAGAAAAATTACTTAAAGGATTTAATTTTAGCATCAATATTTTTAATTTGGAGGAATCTAAGTCATTTGACCAATATTTTGAGCGGATATTGATTAGTAAAGATACATTTTTGATTAAGGAAGGAGAAATAGAAAGATATAGTTATTTCGTTTTTGATGGGATATTGCGTTGTTGGCTTTTGAATCATAAAGGGGAAGAGTAAATTTTTTGGTTTTGTAAAGAAGGTACGTTTTCAATGTCGAACATGTCTTTTACCTTACAAACATGATCTGCATTTAATGTGCAGACAATTGTAGATAGCGTTATTTACCGAATAGACAAGAAGCGAGTAGATGAACTGTATACTGCTATTCCTAAGGTAAAAACTGTATTTGAAGATTTGAATGCTATACTACTGAGTAAACTCTTGAAAAGAAATATCGACTTGATTAAATATTCTCCTGAATAGTATTATCTACAGATGATTGAAGGATATGGCATTACATTAAACTATATACCACTCAAAGATATAGCTTCTTATTTGGGTATCATGCCACAAGTACTAAGCAAAATCCGTAAACGTATTTTTTAACTTGGGTTCAGTGTATTGAATGTATAAGTTCCGAACTTTGCGGTTTTAAATAGCAATTACAATTATGATTAGAAAAATTAAAGTTACGGATTATCCACGTTTGATAGAAATTTGGGAAAGTGCAGTATTGAGTACACATGATTTTCTTAAAGAAGAAGATTTTCTATACTATAAGGAACAGCTTCCGGTATATTTTCAGTATGTCATTCTATTCGGGTTTGAACAGGAGGGAATCTTAATCGGATTTATGAGAATTGCAGAAGGAAATCTTGAAATGTTGTTTATTACCAATAATTATTGAGGCACAGGAATTGGGGGAAAAACTGGTTACTTATGCCATAAATCATTTGCAGGTAACGAAAGTCGATGTGAACGAGCAGAATATTCAAGCTGTCGGTTTTTATAAATATATAGGCTTTAGCGTATACAAAAGGTCCGATTTGGACGGAGAAGGTAAAGAATATCCTATTTTACACATGCAGTTGTAGTTCGTAAGTCAGACCCCGATTTTAAAAATCATCATTTTTGCCAGCACTACTTTTTCTTCTCATATTCGGCTTTAACTATCTGACAGCAAGAATTTAACCACGTGTTTTTTTTTCTGTTTTTTTTGTTTATAATAAATAATATTTGTTAATGTCTATTTTGGGCTTATTTTCCGTTTTCTTTGTGCAAATATGGTGATTAAGGGGCGAACTCCGTTGTCTATAGTGCCGGAAGTATGGCTTTGGCTCCCCGTATATGGGCATTTTTTCCCTTCATGTCCTGTGTGTAATGCAGAGAAGCTTGGCGCATAATTCCCGAAACCTTATTACAAAACTTCGTCCCACGCATGTGTGTTCGCCGGTTTGCCTGCGTGAACCGTCGAGCCCACGTGCGTGGGACGAGGGTTTACATGAACCTTCATAATAAAAAGCATGGGACATACGTGGATTCTGCCTATACCTTCTTCCAGTTTTGTCCCTATCCGGAGGACGGTCTGCCCATTCATTGCTGCTCAGTTTCTTATTCTTGTGATGTAAGTCTGAGAAAGCTGAAACTCGAAAATTGCTTATGCACCGGATATTTCGGGTCCCCATTTTTGCCGGAGCGAGAAAAAGAAAAAGCTCTGAAATACTTGAATTTCAGAGCTTTGCTTTAATTTGCTATTTGCTTTCGCGGTGCGTACGGGACTCGAACCCGTGACCCCATGCGTGACAGGCATGTATTCTAACCAACTGAACTAACGCACCATTATTTCATTCTTTCGTTGCTATCTCTCTTGATTGCGGTTGCAAAGGTAGGCATTTCTTTGATATCTGCAATAGCTATGGCGAACTTTTTTCCAAGCGTTTTGTGCTGTATTTGCTTTATATCCTCATATTGAGAAGATTGGAAAAATAAGAGAAAAGTAAATTTAACAACTGTTTAGAAATACGTTTATGCACTGTTTTATTCTTGATATGAAAACCTTTCCTGGAGAAAACGAAACATTTCGGAGCTTGTTTTAAACTTCTTGCTCGAAAAGTTCGTTGTTTTGCAATAAATCGTTATTTTTGCGGACTCAAAACGAGAATGTTGTAATTTGAAAAATGATAAAAAACATTTTAGGATGATGAAAACAGCCAAACTGTTGCTGCACTGCCCTGACAAACCAGGCATATTGGCAGAAGTAACAGACTTTATAACGGTGAATAAAGGTAATATTATCTATCTGGATCAGTATGTAGACCATGTAGAGAATATCTTTTTTATGCGTATTGAATGGGAATTGAAAGATTTTCTGGTGCCTCAGGAAAAGATTGAGGATTATTTTGCCACTTTGTATGCACAGAAATATGAGATGAATTTCCGTCTCTATTTCTCCGATACAAAACCGCGTATGGCTATCTTTGTTTCAAAGATGTCCCATTGCTTGTTCGACTTGTTGGCGCGTTACACCGCTGGTGAGTGGAATGTGGAGATACCTCTTATTATAAGCAATCATCCCGATTTGCAGCACGTGGCCGAGCGTTTCGGTATTCCTTTCCATCTTTTCCCCATTACCAAAGAGACAAAGGAGGAACAAGAGAAGAAGGAAATGGAGTTACTGGCAAAGCATAAGATAACTTTCATAGTGCTGGCGCGCTACATGCAGGTCATTTCCGAGCAAATGATAAACGCTTATCCCAATAGGATAATCAATATCCATCACTCTTTCCTTCCGGCATTTGTGGGAGCGAAGCCCTATCATGCTGCGTTTGAACGTGGAGTGAAGATTATTGGAGCTACCAGCCACTATGTTACCACAGAATTGGATGCCGGTCCCATCATAGAGCAGGATGTGGTGCGTATTACACACAAGGACACTGTGCAGGATTTGGTGAACAAGGGTAAGGACTTGGAAAAGATTGTGCTTTCTCGTGCTGTTCAGAAGCATATTGAACGCAAGGTGTTGGCATATAAGAACAAAACGGTAATATTTAATTAGTTGATAGTTGATAATTGATAGTTGATGGTGGGGAACTTGTCATTACCTTTCAATTATTACCTTTCAATGGTCAATTCTCAATTAAAAAAATGAAAGTTGCAGTTGTCAAATATAATGCAGGCAATATCCGTTCGGTGGATTATGCTTTGAAGCGTCTGGGAGTAGAGGCAGTGATTACGGCGGATGAGGCTGTGCTACGTGCTGCCGATAAGGTTATCTTTCCCGGTGTGGGAGAGGCGGAAACCACTATGGACTTTTTGCGTGCCGGTGGTATGGATAGGCTGATAAAGGAGTTACGCCAGCCGGTATTGGGCATTTGCCTGGGCATGCAGTTGATGTGCCGCCACTCTGAAGAGGGGGATGTGGATTGCCTGGGTATTTTTGATACTGATGTGAAACGTTTCATTTCGCAGAGGCACGAGGATAAAGTACCTCATATGGGATGGAATACCATTGCCCGGACGAATAGCGGACTTTTTAAAGGCTTTACTAAAGAAGAGTTTGTTTATTTCGTACATAGTTTCTATGTGCCAGTCAATGATTGTACGGCAGCCGTGACGGATTACATTCATCCGTTCAGTGCCGCTTTGCATAAAGGCAATTACTACGCCACACAGTTCCATCCGGAAAAGAGTGGAAGTGTGGGAGAGCGTATTTTGCGGAATTTCCTGGAACTGTAAATCGTCAAATCGTAAATAAAATGATAGAACTGATTCCCGCTATTGACATTATTGACGGAAAATGTGTACGCCTTTCCCAAGGCGATTATGACAGCAAGAAGGTGTACAACGAAAATCCCGTGGAAGTGGCCCTGGAGCTGGAGGCTCATGGTATCCGCAGACTTCATGTGGTCGATTTGGACGGTGCGGCTTCCCATCATGTGGTAAACTACCGTACGTTGGAACAGATAGCTGTGCGTACGTCTCTTATTATTGATTTTGGAGGTGGGGTGAAGAGTGATGAAGATTTGGTGATAGCTTTTGAGAACGGTGCGCAGATGGTGACCGGTGGCAGCATTGCTGTGAAGAATCCCGAATTGTTCTGCAAATGGCTTCAAATGTATGGTTCCGAGAAAATTATTCTTGGCGCTGATGTGAAAGAGCATAAAATAGCCGTCAATGGTTGGAAGGATGAGAGTGGCTGCGAACTGTTTCCGTTCTTGAAAGACTATGTAGAGAAGGGGGTCCGTAAGGTTATCTGTACTGATATCAGTTGTGACGGAATGCTGCAAGGACCATCGATAGCGTTGTATAAGGAGATACTGGAGCACCATCCTGAACTCTATCTGATAGCAAGTGGAGGCGTAAGCTGTGCCGATGATATACGCCATTTGGAAGTTGTCGGCATACCTGCCGTTATTTTCGGTAAGGCTCTGTACGAAGGCCGCATCACCTTCAAAGAACTGGAAAATTTTGTTAGTTGAAAGGTGAAAATTAATCACTTATAACTCATAACTTATAACTCAAACCGCCGTGTTAGCAAAAAGAATCATTTCTTGCCTCGACATTAAAGATGGGCAGACAGTGAAAGGTACCAATTTCGTGAACCTCCGCCAGGCCGGCGACCCGGTAGAACTGGCGCGTGCTTATAGTGAGCAGGGTGCCGACGAACTGGTTTTTCTCGACATCACAGCCAGTTTTGAAGGCCGTAAGACTTTCACTGAATTGGTGAAACGCATAGCTGCGAATATCAGCATTCCTTTTACTGTAGGTGGAGGCATTCATGAACTGGGTGACGTGGATAGGCTACTGAATGCAGGTGCCGATAAAATCTCCATCAATTCCTCAGCTATCCGCCGTCCCGGATTGATAGACGAGATTGCGAAGAACTTCGGTTCTCAGGTTTGTGTACTGGCAGTTGATGCCAAACAGACAGAGAAGGGATGGCGATGCTACTTGAACGGTGGTCGTGTGGAAACGGATAAGGAACTGTTTGCGTGGACAAAAGAAGCCCAGGAACGTGGTGCGGGCGAGATATTGTTCACCAGCATGAATCACGACGGTGTCAAGACCGGTTATGCCAATGAAGCGCTTTCCAGCCTTGCCGACGGATTGTCCATCCCCATCATTGCATCGGGAGGGGCAGGTGCCAAAGAACATTTTCGTGACGTCTTTTTGCAGGGAAAAGCAGATGCTGCCCTGGCAGCCAGTGTTTTTCATTTCGGAGAAATCAAAATTCCCGAATTAAAATCGTATCTTTGTGCCCAAGGAATTGCGATGAGAAGATGAAGGTGAGTTTACGATTGGACGATTTACGATTTACGATTGGGATTACTCAAGCAAATCATAAGTCTCCAGTCACTTAAAGTAATATCAATCGTAAATAGTAAATAGCTAAATCGTAAATAGAATGGATTTTGACAAGATGAACGGACTCGTTCCGGCGATTATACAAGATGCAGATACCGCTAAGGTGCTGATGCTTGGCTTCATGAACAAGGAGGCTTATGACAAGACGGTGGAAACTGGAAAGGTGACTTTCTTCAGCCGTACCAAGAACCGTCTTTGGACGAAAGGCGAGGAGAGTGGCAACTTCCTGAATGTGGTTTCCATAAAGGAAGACTGTGACCGGGATACGTTACTGGTGCAGGTACATCCCGTAGGCCCGGTTTGCCATACCGGTACAGATACTTGCTGGGGTGAGAAGAACGAACAGCCGGTTATGTTTCTAAAGCTTCTTCAGGATTTCATCTGTAAGCGTTATGATGAAATGCCCGAAGGTTCCTATACGACCAGTCTTTTCCAGTCCGGTATCAACAAAATGGCACAGAAGGTAGGCGAAGAGGCTGTGGAAACCGTCATTGAGGCTTGCAACGGTACGGACGAACGCCTGATTTATGAAGGAGCTGATTTGTTGTATCACCTCATCGTGCTGCTCACATCCAAAGGATACCGCATTGAAGACCTTGCGCGTGAATTGGAGGAACGTCACAGTGCGACGTGGAAGAAACATTAAGTAATTAAAAATTAATAATTAAAATGGGGGTGGGCGAGGCGCTGATAAGATATACGGACGTAGAGATACACCAGCAGGAGTTGTGCGTACTGAACGATGTGAATTTGGAACTTCACAAAGGGGAGTTCGTGTACCTGGTAGGTAAAGTGGGCTCCGGCAAGACGAGCCTGCTCAAGACTTTCTATGGCGAACTGGATATTGCATCGGGCGAGGCTGAAGTATTGGGGTATGACATGCTCCATATTAAGCGTAAGCACATCCCGCAGTTGCGCCGTAAGCTGGGAATCGTATTCCAGGACTTCCAGTTGCTGACAGACCGTACGGTGTACGATAACCTTGAATTTGTTCTCCGTGCTACCGGTTGGAAGAGCAAAGGGGAGATTAAGGACAAAATAGAAGAGGTGTTGAACCTGGTGGGGATGAGCAACAAAGGATATAAGCTGCCTAATGAACTGTCGGGTGGTGAGCAACAGCGCATTGTGATTGCGCGTGCAGTGCTCAACTCTCCGGAGATAATCCTTGCGGATGAGCCTACCGGAAACCTGGATTCGGAAACCGGACATGCCATTGCAGAACTTCTGCACGGCATCAGTGAAGCCGGCGCACTGGTGGTGATGACCACGCACAACCTGCAGCTGCTGCGAGAGTTTCCCGGCAAGGTGTACCGGTGCGCAGACCATCTGATGACTGATGTTACAGCAGAATACGCCCCTGCAATAACCAATGATTAGTAGTTAAGTAGTTATCTCTAACTACTGATTCTTATAAAGAACAGAAATTAACGATAAAGCTCCGCAGCTGCCTACTTGTAGCTCGTAGCTTGTAACTATAAACTAATTAATACAGGAACGAAAATGAAAGTTTTAAAGTTTGGAGGTACTTCAGTAGGTTCGGCTCAGCGAATGAAGGAAGTGGCCAAATTGATTACCGATGGTGAACGTAAGATTGTGGTTCTCTCTGCCATGTCGGGTACCACAAACACATTGGTTGAGATTTCGGACTATCTGTACAAGAAGAATCCGGAAGGTGCCAACGAGATTATCAACAAGCTGGAAAGTAAATATCGCCAGCACATTGATGAACTCTTTGCTACTCCGGAGTATAAACAGAAAGGCCTGGAACTCATCAAATCACATTTTGACTATATCCGTTCTTATACCAAAGACCTCTTCACTCTGTTTGAGGAGAAAGTGGTGTTGGCTCAGGGCGAGTTGATTTCCACCGCCATGATGAACTACTATCTGCGGGAATGCGGCGTGAAGTCTGTGTTGCTTCCGGCTTTAGAATACATGCGTACGGACAAGAATGCCGAGCCCGATCCGGTCTATATCAAGGACAAGCTCCAGGTTCAGCTGGAACTGCATCCGGATGCTGAGATTTATATCACTCAGGGGTACATCTGCCGCAACGCCTACGGCGAGATAGATAATCTGCAGCGTGGCGGAAGCGACTATACGGCTTCGCTGATTGGTGCTGCCATCAACGCTTCCGAAATCCAGATTTGGACGGATATCGACGGCATGCACAACAACGACCCCCGTATTGTGGACAAGACTGCGCCGGTGCGTCATCTGCATTTCGAAGAGGCCGCCGAGCTGGCATACTTCGGTGCCAAGATTCTGCACCCTACCTGCATCCAGCCTGCCAAGTATGCCAATATCCCCGTCCGTCTGCTCAATACGATGGACCCCACTGCTCCGGGTACGCTGATTTCCAATGATACGGAGAAGGGTAAGATTAAGGCGGTGGCTGCCAAGGACAACATTACGGCCATCAAGATAAAATCCAGCCGCATGTTGCTTGCTCACGGATTCTTGCGTAAGGTTTTCGAGATATTCGAGAGCTACCAGACTTCCATCGATATGATTTGTACTTCAGAAGTGGGTGTGTCCGTATCTATCGATAATGTGAAGCATCTCAATGAAATTCTGGATGACTTGAAGAAGTATGGCACAGTGACGGTGGACAAGGACATGTGCATCATCTGCGTGGTGGGCGACCTCGAATGGGAAAACGTCGGTTTCGAAGCCAAGGCATTGGATGCCATGCGCGACATACCGGTACGTATGATTTCTTTCGGTGGTAGCAACTATAATATCTCTTTCCTCATCCGCGAGTGCGACAAGAAGGCAGCGTTGCAGTCACTCAGTGATGCGCTGTTCAATGAGGAATAACTCTTGATATTTTTCAGACGCAGATTACACAGATGACGCAGATTCTTTTTGCTTCCTATTTGTGTAATCTGCGTCATCTGCGTCTGAAAAATTATTTGTAGACACCTCTTTCATCTTCCTTTTTTTAAACTAAACAAAGATTACGATTATTATATGAAAGGAACATTCCCTATCCATAAATTCCGCGAATTGCGTACTCCCTTCTATTACTACGACACAAAGGTCTTGCGCGACACACTTTCGTGCATCCGTACGGAAGCTGCCCGATATGGTAACTATTCGGTGCATTATGCTGTGAAGGCCAATGCCAATCTCAAGGTGCTTGCCATTATCCGCGAGAACGGCTTGGGTGCCGACTGTGTAAGTGGCGGTGAAATCCGTGCAGCCATCAAGGCAGGTTTTCCCACTGGCAAGATTGTTTTTGCAGGGGTGGGCAAGGCTGATTGGGAAATCAATCTGGGGCTGGATTATGACATTTTCTGCTTTAATGTGGAGTCTGTCCCCGAGCTGGAGATTATCAACGAGCTGGCTGCCGCTAAAGGTAAGGTGGCCAATGTGGCTTTCCGTATCAATCCCAATGTAGGTGCCCATACCCATGCCAATATTACCACTGGGCTGGCCGAAAACAAGTTTGGTATCAGCATGCAGGATATGGACCATGTGATAGACATTGCGCAGAATATGAAGAACCTTAGATTCATCGGACTGCATTTCCACATCGGTTCCCAAATATTGGATATGGGCGATTTCGTGGCTTTGTGTAACCGCGTCAACGAATTGCAGGATAAGCTGGAAGCTCGCCATATCCGCATCGAGCACGTCAATGTGGGGGGCGGACTCGGCATTGATTACGGTCACCCCAACCGTCAGCCGATACCCGACTTCAAAAGCTACTTCGAGACTTACAACAGCCATCTGAAACTCCGTCCCCACCAGACGCTCCACTTCGAGCTGGGACGTGCGGTAGTGGGACAATGCGGTTCATTGATTTCGCAGGTGCTTTATGTGAAGCAGGGCACCAACAAGCAGTTTGCCATTCTGGATGCCGGCATGACGGATTTGATTCGTCCGGCACTCTACCAAGCGTTCCATAAGATAGAGAATATCACTTCGGATGCGCCGGTTCAGGCTTATGATGTCGTAGGGCCCATCTGTGAGTCTTCTGATGTATTCGGTAAGGCTATTGATTTGAATGGGGTGAAGCGTGGCGACCTTATCGCCCTCCGTTCGGCAGGGGCTTATGGCGAAATTATGGCTTCGGGCTATAACTGCCGTGAGCTGCCTCAAGGATATACGTCGGACGAGCTGGTATAGAGAGGCTGGAGATGCGTTGCATGAATGGCGAAGCATTTATTATACCAAGGCTTCTGTTTTTATATAAAAAATGTTATTGCGTGAACAACTTTTAAGGTTTCTTGTTACTTTTGTAATGATTTCAATTTAAATAAATACGATTATGATTACAGAAAAATTACAGAATGCAATTAATGAGCAGATTACGGCTGAGATGTGGTCTTCCAACCTTTATCTGGCAATGTCTTTCTATATGGAGAAAGAAGGTTATAACGGCATGGCTTCCTGGTTGAAGAAGCAGGCTTCTGAAGAAAAAGCTCATGCTTGTGAAATGGCTTCTTATATCATCAAGCGTGGCGGTAAGGCCAAACTGGACAAGATTGATGTTGTTCCCAATGACTTCGGTACTCCACTGGAAGTGTTCGAGCAGGTAGCCCAGCACGAACGCCGTGTTTCCAAAATGATTGATGAATTGGTAGATGTTGCCTCTGCCGAAAAAGATAAGGCTACACAAGACTTCCTTTGGGGATTCGTGCGCGAGCAGGTAGAAGAAGAAGCTACTGCCGACGGCATTGTAGATATGATAAAGAAAGCCGGTGATGCCGGAATCTTCTTCGTTGACTCAAAACTGGGAGAACGCAGATAAGAGAGAAACTAAAAAAATCCCGCGGCTAATTTTAGTCGCGGGATTTTTTTTAGTTATGAGTTATAAGTTGTGAGTTATTTGTTGATGAAGGGCTTATATCCGCAAGGGAAAGCACAAGCAAATAACTCATAACTCATCACTCATTTCAGCACTCCCAGCTCTTTCCCCACCTTAATAAATGCAGCGATACATTTGTCCAGATGCTCCTTTTCGTGTCCGGCAGAGATTTGTACGCGGATGCGTGCCTGGTCTTTGGGCACTACGGGGT
>NZ_JBCNZM010000042.1:14980-21906 GCF_040227615.1 Bacteroides sp. RTP31139st1_H2_RTP31139_211217
GTCGGCTTGATGTCGAAACCGGCGGCGGTCATCTTGTCGCGGAAGTAGTTCACGTTTTCCAGCAGTTTGTCATGCAGGGCATTGCTCTCTTTGAGCATCTTGAATACCTCGAGGCTGGCGCCGATGATGCCCGGAGCCAATGAGTTGGAGAAGAGGTACGGACGGCTGCGTTGGCGTAGCAGGTCGATGATTTCCTTGCGTCCGGTAGTGAATCCTCCCAAAGCGCCGCCAAAGGCTTTGCCCAAAGTTCCGGTATAGATGTCTACGCGTCCGTAGGTGCCGTATTGTTCGCTTACGCCGTGTCCCGTAGGGCCTACCACGCCGGCGGAGTGTGATTCGTCCACCATGACCAGCGCGTCGTATTTCTCGGCAAGGTCGCAAATGCAGTCCATCGGGGCAACGTTGCCGTCCATGGAGAATACCCCGTCCGTAACTACGATACGGAAACGCTGTGCCTGGGCTTCCTGCAGGCATCTTTCCAGGTCGGCCATGTCGGCATTGGCGTAGCGATAGCGTTTGGCTTTGCAGAGGCGTACGCCGTCAATGATGGAAGCATGGTTTAGGGAGTCCGAGATGATGGCGTCTTCCTCGGTGAAGAGGGGCTCGAACACACCGCCATTGGCGTCGAAACAAGCGGCGTAGAGAATGGTGTCTTCAGTCTTGAAGTAGTCGGAGATGGCTGCTTCCAGCTCCTTGTGGATGTCCTGCGTTCCGCAGATGAAGCGTACGGACGACATGCCGTATCCGCGGCGTTCCATAATCTGCTGGGCGGCGGCAATCAGCCGCGGGTGGTTGGACAGTCCCAGGTAATTGTTGGCACAGAAGTTCAGCACCTCTTTGCCTTTTACGCTGATGGCAGCTTGTTGTGCACTCTCAATCAGTCGCTCTTCCTTGTAGAGTCCGGCTTCTTTTATTTCAGCAAGTGTCTTGCTGAGATGGTCTTTCATTTTACCGTACATAGCATTTTATTTTTTAGGTAATACGTTGTCATTACATTTCCCACAAAGAACATCATTTTTCTTGGAATAAACAATATCAATATGGCAGAAATATGAAAAAAAAGTGTGTATATTTGCACCATATATAATAACGAAACCTTATAAATAACTCGTATGAAGAATATTTTGGTAATTGGAGCTACCGGACAGATTGGGTCGGAACTCACGCTGGAGTTGCGCAAACGTTATGGTGATGACCATGTTGTGGCAGGATACATTCCGAGTGCTATGCCCAAGGGAGAATTGAAAGCATCCGGCCCTTCGGCCATTGCCGACGTGACAGACCGTCAGTCCATCGAGGTGGTGGCGCGTCAGTTCAAGATTGATACTATCTACAATCTGGCCGCCTTGCTCTCGGTAGTTGCCGAAAGCCGTCCGGCCATGGCTTGGAAAATCGGTATCGACGGGTTGTGGAATGTGCTGGAAGTGGCGCGCGAGTACAATTGTGCCGTGTTTACCCCGAGTTCCATCGGCTCGTTCGGCGAAGCCACGCCTCATGTAAAGACACCGCAGGACACTATCCAGCGTCCGCGTACCATGTATGGCGTGACAAAAGTGACGACTGAATTGTTGAGTGACTATTACTATACAAAATATGGTGTGGATACACGCTCGGTACGTTTTCCGGGAATTATTTCGAACGTGACCCCTCCGGGTGGCGGCACTACGGACTATGCGGTGGATATCTTCTACTCTGCCGTGAAGGGAGAAAAATTCGTATGTCCGGTGAAGGCCGGCACGTATATGGATATGATGTATATGCCCGACGCACTGAACGCGGCCATCTCGCTGATGGAAGCGGCACCGGCAAGGCTGAAGCACCGCAACGCCTTCAACATCGCCTCCATGAGTTTTGACCCGGAACAGATTTATCAGGAAATTAAGAAGCATATGCCTGATTTTGAGATGGCATACGAGATTGATCCGCTGAAGCAGGCCATTGCCGACAGCTGGCCCGACTCTCTGGATGACTCTTGTGCACGCGAGGAATGGGACTGGATGCCGCAGTACGACCTGGAGTCCATGACCGTAGACATGCTTGAGAAATTAAGGGCTAAATTAAACAAGTGACCGTAAGCGGTCCGTAAAGAATGAAAAAACTTTTATTGGGATTTTTGTTGTTCGCCTTTTTGATTTCGTGTGGAAACAAAAAGGCGAAAATGGATCCCTTTGCTACCATTACGGAAATGGTGGATTCGGCCGGTCACAAGGCCGATACGCTGCTGGAAGCAGAAGTGAAGGAAGAACCGAAGCCGATGGAGGCAGACGAGCTGTTTGATGATTTTATCTTCAATTATGCTTCGGATGATGCTCTGCAAAGGCAGAGGACGGTATTTCCTTTGCCCTATTATGACCGTGACACTCCGCTGAAGATAGAGGCGGACTTCTGGAAGCACGATTATCTGTTTACCAAGCAGAACTATTACACCTTGCTTTTTGATAAGGAAGAGGATATGGACATGGTGGGCGATACTACGCTGACATCGGTACAAGTGGAGTGGATTTTCTTGAAAACGCGTATGATGAAGCGTTATTATTTTGAGAAGAAGCGGGGAATGTGGATGCTCGAAGCCATCAACCTGCGCGAGATGGAGAAAGGCGAAAATGAGGACTTCGTGGAATTCTATACCCGTTTTGTGACGGACAGTGTCTATCAGAGCAAGCATATCAGCCATCCGCTACAATTCATCACCATAGACCCTGACGACGAGTTCTCTATCCTGGAAACCACTTTGGATGTGGACCAGTGGTATGCCTTCCGTCCGGTAATGCCTGCCGACAGACTGTCTAATATCAATTACGGACAGAAGAATGAGGACTTGTCGGACACCAAAATACTGAAGGTAAATGGCATAGGCAACGGATACTCCAATATCTTCTATTTCCGCAAACGCAGTAAGGGATGGGAGCTGTACAAATATGAAGACACGAGCATTTAAAATAAAGGAGGAAAGGTTTGAGGAAGATACCCAATACATTTGGAATTGACGTTACTGCTGCAAGATTTCTGGAATACGGTTCGGAGGATGAACTGCGGGAGCTGATTGCAGCAGGACAGGTCGTTGCGCCCTGGCTGCATATCGGTGGAGGGAGCAACCTACTCTTTATTAAGGATTATGAAGGCACGGTACTGCATTCACGTATCGGTGGCCTGGAGGTGACGTCAGAGGATGAGGAGCACGTGTCGGTGCGTGTGGGCGCCGGTGTGGTATGGGACGATTTTGTGGCCTACTGTGTGGAGCGGCATTGGTATGGTGCCGAGAACCTTTCGCTGATACCGGGTGAGGTGGGGGCGAGCGCAGTACAGAATATCGGTGCCTATGGTGTGGAAGTAAAGGACCTGATAACATCCGTGGAAACCATAAACATGGCAAGGGAGAAGCGTATCTACGGGGTGGACGAATGCGGCTACTCCTACAGAAAGAGCTTGTTTAAGCAACCGGAGATGAAGACCGTGTTTGTGACTTACGTGAACTTCTGCCTGGGTAAACGGGAACATTATACATTGGATTACGGTACTATCCGGCAGGAGCTGGAGAAATATCCGGTGCTGAATCTGGAAATTTTGCGCCGCGTGATTATAGACATCCGTCAAAGCAAGTTGCCCGACCCGAAGGTGCTGGGCAATGCGGGTAGTTTTTTTATGAACCCCATCGTGCCGCGTCGGCAGTTCGAGTCTTTGCAACGGGAATATCCGGACATGCCCCACTATGATGTGGATGCCGGTCGGGTAAAGATACCGGCTGCCTGGATGATAGACCGGTGTGGCTGGAAAGGCAAGGCGCTGGGGCCTGCTGCGGTGCACGGCCGGCAGGCGTTGGTGCTGGTGAACTCGGGTGGTGCCACGGGAGCGGATATTGTCGCTCTTTCGGATGCCGTGCGGGCTTCTGTCCGCGAGAAATTCGGCATTGATATTCACCCGGAAGTTTGTTTGATAAAATAGTAAGAGAGTTTTGACACACCCAAACATTGTTGTATATAACCTGATTTTAGAAATTTATTTGATTTAGTCAATGGGAAAACTCAGAATATTAGGAAGTGGAACTTCGACCGGTGTGCCTGAGATAGGCTGTACTTGTCCGGTCTGCACTTCCACTGACCCGCGGGACAACCGCTTGCGTGCGTCATCCCTGCTGCATACGGATGATGCGGTGATATTGATAGATTGTGGTCCTGACTTCAGGGAACAGATGCTGCGTGCTTCTTCTTTTGAGAAGATAGACGGCGTACTGGTGACACACGAACACTATGACCATGTGGGTGGTCTGGATGATTTGCGCCCGTTCGGTCGTTTTGCCGATATCCCTATCTATTCCGATGCCTACACTGCTGCCCATCTGCGGGCAAGGATGCCTTACTGCTTTGTCGATAAGGTATATCCGGGAGTTCCGCGTATCTATCTGCAGGAAGTGGAGGCGGGGCAGGTGTTCCACATCAACCGGACGGAAGTGCTGCCTTTACGGGTGATGCACGGCAGGCTTCCCATCCTGGGCTACCGCATTGGCGGCCGGCTGGGATATATCACGGATATGCACATGATGCCTGAGGAATCTTATGAACAATTGAAGGGCTTGGACGTTTTGGTAATGAATGCTTTACGGCCAAAGCCGCATCCTACGCACCAGAGTATTTCGGAGGCGTTGGAGGCTGCCGGACGTATTGGTGCCAAAGAGACCTATTTCATCCATATGAGCCATCATGCAGGGCTTCATGCCGATATCGAAAAGCAGCTGCCACCCCATGTACACTTTGCCTACGATGGACTTGAAATAGATTTCTAAACTTTTTGAAACATTTGTTTTGTTTTATTAGTAGAAAATGCTATTTTTGCCAAAAGTTGATGAATAAATGCCATGAAACTCCGACTCCTCATACAGATAGCTGTCGTTGTGTCCATAGTGCTGCTATGTACCGGTTTTGGTGTGTATTCTTTCCTGCGGTTGAATTCGGTGGAGAACCGGCAGGATTTCAATCTTTATACTTTGGTGCCGCAAGATGCCACAGCCATACTCGAAACCGACCGTATGGCAGACCTCGTGGAGGATATCAATGAACTGAATTGCAGCAAAGACAATCATTTTCTATACGTATCGGAGCTTTTTGTTTACTTGAAGAAGTATTTGTATACTTTGGTGGAGGATACTCCGCATGGACTGAGTAAACAGATGAACAAGATGCTGATTAGCTTTCACGAGCCGGATACACCGATGAACCAAGTATTGTATTGCAGTTTGGGTTCGGGTGATTATGAGTTGGTGGAATCTTTTGTGGAGAAGTACTGCTCCAGTTCGTTTCCTTCCAAGTATTTCGATTACAAGGGAGAGGAGATACGTATCTATCCCATGGCAGACGGTCGTTTCCTGGCTGCCTACTTCACTCCCGATTTTCTGGTTGTAAGTTTCCAGAAGCGTTTGATAGAACATGTGATTGATGCGCGGCGCAGCAAAAAGTCCCTGATGAACCTCCCTTCTTTCCGCACTATGTACGCGGGCAAGCAGAGTAACGTGGCTGCCACGGTCTATGTGCGTATGAAAGGAGTGGATATGGGGAAGCCTACGGATGGTATCCGTTCGCAGACGCAGCTGGGCAGTTGGGCAGAGTTTGACATGAAGTTCAATGAAGATGCCATTTATTGCTCCGGCATCAGCCATGGGTCGGATTCCACACAGACGTTTATCAATGCCTTGCGGGTGCAGCAGCCGGTAGAGGACGGATTTTCCGGGGCTCTGCTTCCGTCTTCCACTTTCTTTTACGATCGCTGGGCAATGTCTGATAGAAATTCCTGGTTTGGCTTTACTGCCAGTCAGGAGTATGCCAAGGCCACCTATTCAGACTATATCAAGCAGCGTGACGAAGAGTGGATTGCTTACTTGAATGAGCATGCGGGCGAGAGCGTGATGTCTTGCTTGTTCCAGTCTAAAGACACGTTGGACAAGCTGCCTTGCGCCGTGATGTGTATCCCTCTCAAGGATGAACTGGCAGCGGAACGCCGCTTGCAGTATCTGCTTTACAGTACCCCCAAGGAAGAGGATGCTCCGCTTATGCCGAAAATGGTTTCAAATAATTCGTTGTATCCCAAAGCAAGGAAGTTCCCTAAATATGTGTTGCCCCGTAACACGCTGCTCACCCAACTGACGGGCATCACGGAGTCTGCCCTTTATACCTTTGCCTGTTTCTATCGGGGTAGTCTGTTGCTGGCTCCCGATGCACTGAGCCTTTCGGCCTATATTGAGGCGGTGGAGAGTGGAGATGTGTTAGACGGAACACCGGTGTACGAAGAGGGTATAGGCAGTCTTTCACCCATATATAATTTTGTGATGATGGTGGATATGGAGATGATGCTGAGCCAGCCTGAAACGTATGTGCGTCTGATACCGAACTTCTTCTTCCGTCAATCCAACTTCTTCCGTCATTTCATGCTTGCAGTACAATTCACTTGTACAGAAGGGGTGGTTTATCCGAATATCGTATTGCTTTATAAAGGGTGATTAATCGGTCATTCTGTAGAGTGCTGAGGGAAAATAAGCACGAGGAAAGTCAAAATACACACTCACCACAGATTGCACAGATTAACACAGTTTATTCTAGAATTTTGATAATCAAGAATTTTTAGCTGTGTTAATCTGTGCAATCTGTGGTGAATTATAACATATTCTTAGAACGGCAGGTCATCCTTTGCATCCCCTGCGAGGAATTCCGGTGCGGCAGTGGGAGCTGGCGGCGGAACGGGAGCGCCCGGAGCGGGTGCGGCAGTGCTTACGCGTTCTACCTTCCATGCGCGAATACTGTTGAACCAACGGTCTTGCCATTGGCGTGCGTCTACATCAAAAGATACTGTCAGCTCTTCGCCCATCTGAATATTGAACTGTTCGATTTTGTCCGCTCCAAATACGTCAAAACACATTTTGCGCGGATATTGGCCATGGT
>NZ_JBCNZM010000042.1:21916-34403 GCF_040227615.1 Bacteroides sp. RTP31139st1_H2_RTP31139_211217
CTTGGAAACTCCGCCTCTGGGCTGGAGTATAGCGATGATTTTTCCTGTAAATTCCATTGTTTTCTTTTTAAATGATGCGGCGAAGTTACAATTTTTTAGGAATATGAGACGAATATTCGGCTGTTTTTTCTTGCTATTTCTTTGTCGTAGGGAATTCTTTTTTTAACTTTGTCCGTCAGTTTGAAAAAGATAAAAACGGTTTCTAAGACGTTAGCAAAATAAAAAACTTAAATATACAGAAGATATGAAATTTATCGTTTCGAGTACTGCGCTCTCCAGTCATTTGCAGGCTATCAGCCGTGTGATTAATTCGAAGAATGCGTTGCCTATTTTGGATTGTTTCCTCTTTGAACTGCAAGACGGAACCTTGTCTGCAACTGTTTCCGACAGTGAAACGACGATGGTCACTACGGTCGAAGTGAATGAAAGTGATATGGACGGCCGTTTTGCCGTCACAGCCAAAACCCTTTTGGACGCTTTGAAGGAAATTCCCGAACAACCGTTGACTTTTGAAATCAATACGGATTCCCTTGAAATCACGGTACAGTATCAGAACGGTAAATACAGCCTGATGGGGCAGAATGCGGACGAGTTCCCGCAGTCTGCCATGTTGGGTGACAATGCCGTACGTGTGGAAATGGATGCACAAGTGTTGCTGGGTGGTATCAACCGTGCCGTGTTTGCTACGGCTGATGACGAGCTTCGTCCCGTGATGAACGGTATCTATTTCGATATCACAACGGAGGACATCACGATGGTGGCATCAGACGGTCATAAGCTGGTGCGCTGCAAGACACTGGCCGCCAAAGGTAACGAACGTGCCGCCTTTATCCTGCCCAAGAAGCCGGCTTCGCTGATGAAGAATCTGCTGCCGAAAGAGCAAGGCATGGTGACTATCGAGTTCGACGAACGCAACGCTGTGTTCACACTGGAAAGCTACCGCATGGTGTGCCGTCTTATCGAAGGTCGCTATCCCAACTACAACTCTGTGATTCCGCAGAACAACCCTTATAAAGTGACGGTAGACCGCCTGCAACTGCTCGGTGCTTTGCGCCGCGTGTCCATCTTCTCTTCGCAGGCAAGCAGCCTTATCAAGCTCCGTATGCAGGAGAATCTGATTGTCATCTCCGCACAGGACATCGACTTCTCTACATCGGCCGAAGAAACACTGGTTTGCCAATATGCGGGCAATCCGATGAGCATCGGTTTCAAGTCCACTTTCCTGATTGACATTCTGAATAACATTTCTGCCGATGAAATCGTTATCGAACTGGCAGATCCTTCACGTGCAGGTGTCATTATTCCGGTAGAGCAGGAAGAGAACGAAGACTTGCTGATGCTGCTGATGCCGATGATGCTGAATGACTGATGAATATTAGCAATCGGATTATGAGCTACGAGCTACAAGTGGCTGCGCAATTATGCCGCACGGTACTTGTAGCTCGTGGCTTGTAAGTTAAACTTATAATTTATAGCTCATAGCCAGAGCTTATAAAACGAAAAAACAATGAAATTGAATCTGAAAAATCCGATAGTCTTTTTTGATTTGGAGACTACGGGTACCAATATCAACTCAGACCGAATTGTCGAAATTTGTTACCTCAAGGTATATCCCAACGGGAATGAGGAGTCCAAAACCATGCGTATCAACCCCGAAATGCCCATTCCTGCCGAAGCATCTGCCGTTCATGGCATCTACGATGCCGATATAGCCGACTGCCCCACATTCAAGGAAGTGGCGCGCAACATTGCCAATGACATTGAAGGATGCGACTTGGCGGGCTTCAACTCCAACCGTTTTGATATCCCCGTCCTGGCGGAAGAGTTCCTTCGTGCCGGTGTGGACATTGACATGAGCCGCCGCAAGTTTGTGGACGTGCAGGTCATCTTCCACAAGATGGAGCAACGCACGCTGTCTGCTGCCTATAAATTCTATTGCGGCAAGAATTTGGAAGACGCCCATACGGCAGAGGCTGATACACGTGCCACCTACGAAGTGCTGATGTCGCAGTTGGACCGCTATCCGGAGTTGCAGAATGACGTGGCTTTCCTTGCCGACTATTCCAGCTTCAACAAGAATGTGGACTTTGCCGGTCGTATGGTTTACGATGACAAAGGTGTGGAAGTATTCAACTTCGGCAAGTACAAGGGCATGTCGGTATCCGATGTCCTGAAGCGCGATCCCGGCTATTACAGCTGGATTCTGAACAGTGATTTTACCCTGAATACCAAAGCCACGCTGACCAAGATACGTCTGCGTGAAATGACTCAGAAATAAATGGCAAATATACTGAAAGGGAAGAAAATAGTATTGGGCATTACGGGCAGCATTGCCGCCTATAAAGCATGCTATATTATTCGCGGACTGATTAAGCGTGGTGCAGAGGTGCAGGTGGTCATTACGCCTGCCGGAAAAGAATTTATTACCCCTATCACGCTCTCTGCCCTGACCAGCAAACCGGTTATCAGTGAGTTCTTTGCCCAACGCGATGGCACCTGGAACAGCCATGTGGACCTCGGTCTGTGGGCAGATGCCATGCTGATAGCCCCGGCTACGGCTTCCACCATCGGCAAGATGGCGAATGGCGTGGCAGACAATATGCTGATTACCACCTATCTTTCCGCCAAAGCTCCGGTGTTTGTGGCGCCTGCCATGGACCTGGACATGTATGCCCATCCTTCCACCCAAAAGAATCTGGATACACTCCGCTCTTATGGAAACCACATCATAGAACCTGCTACGGGAGAACTCGCCAGCCATCTGGTGGGGAAAGGCCGTATGGAGGAGCCGGAGAATATCATCCGCCACCTGGAAATGTACTTTGCTGCCAAAGATGGCGACCTGGTGGGCAAGACAGTGATAATAACCGCAGGACCTACTTATGAGAAGATAGACCCGGTGCGCTTCATCGGCAACTATTCTTCCGGCAAGATGGGACTTGCCCTGGCAGATGAATGTACCGCCAGAGGGGCCAAGGTGATACTGATTGCCGGTCCGGTGCAGCAAGGCACTTACTTCCCGATGCACCAGTACCATGCGGTAGAGTCGGCGCAGGAGATGTTCGAGGCTGCATCCGCCGCCTTTGTCCATGCCGATGCCGCCATCTTGACGGCTGCCGTGGCAGACTACACCCCCGAACAAGTGGCGGATGAGAAAATCAAGCGTGAAAAGACCGGGGAGATGAGTTTGAACTTGAAACCTACTCGCGACATAGCCGCTTTCTTAGGCAATCTGAAGAACGATACAGAGCACCAACGGCGCCTCCTCGTAGGCTTTGCCCTTGAGACTCATAACGAGCAGATGAATGCGGAAGACAAGCTCAACCGCAAGAATCTGGACTTCATCGTGCTGAACTCCCTGAACGACAAGGGAGCCGGTTTTCGTTGCGATACCAATAAAATCAGTATCATAGACCACCAGGGAAAGACGGACTACCCCTTGAAGTCCAAAGCCGAAGTGGCTGCCGACATCGTAGACCGTCTGGTGAAAGATTTAAATAGTAAATAGTAAATCGTAAATCGTCAAATCGTCAATATCCTTATGTTGCGTTCGCTTTACATACAGAATTATGCGCTTATTGAAAAGCTCGATATCAGCTTCAGCAGCGGTTTCTCGGTGATAACGGGTGAGACCGGTGCTGGAAAATCCATTATTCTGGGTGCCATCGGTCTGCTGCTGGGACAGCGTGCCGATGTGAAAGCCATTCGTGTAGGAGCTTCGAAGTGCATTATTGAGGCCCGTTTTGATATTTCCGCTTACGGTATGCAGCCTTTCTTTGAGGAGAATGAGTTGGAGTACGAGGAAGAATGCCTCCTGCGCCGCGAGGTGTCCGCTTCGGGCAAGAGCCGGGCATTCATCAATGACACGCCTGCTTCATTGGCTCAGATGAAGGAGTTGGGAGAACAGCTGATTGACGTGCATTCCCAGCATCAGAACCTATTGCTGAACAAGGAAGGGTTTCAGTTGAATGTACTGGACATCTTGTCGCATAACGAAGAGGCCTTGTCTGCTTACCAGCATATCTTCGGAGCATGGAAGCAGGCACAGCAGGATTTGGAGGCCCTTGTTGCCCGTGCCAATCAGGATAAGTCGGACGAAGACTATATCCGTTTCCAACTGGAACAGTTGGAAGAGGCACACTTGTCTGCCGGTGAGCAGGAGGAGCTGGAGCAAGAGGCAGATACGCTGAGCCATGCGGAAGAGATAAAGGCCGGACTCTATCGGGTAGGGCAGACGCTCTACTCGGACGAAGGAGGCTTGTTGTCCGGGCTGAAGGAATGCCTGAATACGATGCTCGGCCTGCAGAGGGTTTATCCGGTTGCCGGGGAACTTGCCGAACGCATGGAAAGCACTTATATCGAGTTGAAGGATATTTCGCAGGAAGTGTCGGGTAAGGAGGATGAAATAGAGTTCAACCCCGAACGTCTGGATGAAGTGAACGAACGTCTGAACTTGATTTATACGCTCCAACAGAAGCACCGCGTTTCCACTGTCGGTGAACTTCTGGCGTTGACGGATGAATACGCCGCCAAACTCTCAGCCATCACTTCGTCCGACGAGCACATCGAGGAACTGAAAGCGCGTTGCGACGCTTTATATAATAAGGTGAAAAAGCAGGCTGCCGTCCTCACCAAGGCGCGTACTGCCGCTGCCCGTGAAGTGGAGAAGCAGATGGCTGCGCGGCTGGTTCCGTTGGGCATGCCCAATGTCCGTTTCCAGGTAGAGATAGGTGCCCGCAAAGAGCCGGGCATACACGGGGCGGATACTGTGAACTTCTTGTTTTCCGCGAATAAGAACGGGGCATTGCAAAGCGTCTCCTCCGTAGCTTCGGGTGGTGAAATAGCCCGCGTCATGCTCTCCATCAAAGCAATGATAGCCGGTGCCGTCAAGCTTCCTACCATTGTATTCGACGAAATAGATACCGGAGTCTCCGGCGAGATAGCCGACCGCATGGCGGATATCATGCAGGAGATGGGCGAGCAGGACCGCCAGGTAATCAGTATCACTCATCTGCCCCAGATTGCTGCCCGCGGACGCGCCCATTATAAGGTGTACAAGCAGGACAACGAGACGGAAACAAACAGTCACATCCGTCGTCTGACCGACGATGAACGTGTGGAAGAAATAGCCCATATGCTGAGTGGTGCTAAGCTGACCGAAGCCGCACTGAACAATGCCAGAGCATTGCTGGAAGTATCAAATAGTAAATAGTAAATCGTCAAATAGTAAATACCCATATATGGTTGATAACAGTGAAATGATTTTCGGCGTCCGTGCCGTGATAGAAGCCATTCAGGCAGGAAAAGAGATAGACAAGATATTGGTAAAGAAGGACATTCAGAGTGATTTGTCAAAAGAGCTGTTCGCTGTCTTGAAAGGGACTTTGATACCGGTACAGCGCGTTCCGGTGGAACGCATCAACCGCGTGACGCGTAAGAATCACCAGGGAGTGATTGCCTTCATCTCTTCAGTCACTTACCAGAAGACGGAGGACTTGGTACCTTTCCTTTTCGAGCAGGGCAAGAATCCTCTGTTTGTGATGCTCGACGGCATCACGGATGTCCGCAATTTCGGCGCCATTGCCCGTACTTGCGAGTGTGCGGCGGTAGATGCCGTGATTATCCCTGCACGGAACAGTGTATCAGTCAACGCAGATGCCATGAAAACTTCGGCAGGAGCCTTGCACACTTTGCCCGTTTGCCGCGAACACAGCCTGAAAGAGACCCTGCAATTCCTCAAGAATAGTGGTTTCCATATCGTGGCAGCCACGGAGAAAGGCGATTACGACTATACCAAAGCCGACTATACCGGTCCGATGTGCATCATTATGGGTGCCGAAGACAAGGGGGTGTCCTATGACAACCTGGCGTTGTGTGACGAGTGGGTGAAGATTCCCATGTTGGGAACCATCGAGTCCCTCAATGTTTCCGTTGCAGCCGGCATTTTGATTTATGAAGCGGTAAAACAAAGAACCAACTAAGATATGAAAAAGAAATTGCTGTTGATGCTCACTCTCTGTTTATTGGCTCAGTGGAGTGTGGCACAAGCCCCGAAGTGGGTAGACAAAGCCAAACGTGCCGTTTTTTCGGTGGTGACCTACGACCAGGACGATAAGATACTGAATACTGGAAACGGCTTTTTTGTCACTGAAGATGGCGTTGCGCTTTCTGACTACACCTTGTTCAAAGGTGCCCGGCGCGCCGTTGTGATGAGCTCGGACGGGGCACAGATGCCGGTGGAGGCCATTATGGGAGCTGATGACATGTACGATGTTGTCAAGTTCCGTGTCGGCATCCCCGGAAAGAAAGTCACGGCACTCACTTTGGCTGCTGTGGCTCCGGCCGTCGGTGCGGATGTATATCTGCTGCCTTATTCCACCCAGAAGGACCGTTCCTTCACTGCCGGGAAAGTAAAGGAAGCTGATAAGATTTCCGGTAACTATTCCTATTATACACTTGATATGCGTTTGAAGGACAAGATGGTGAGTTGTCCGCTGATGACTGTGGACGGGCAGGTCTTCGGCCTTGCGCAGAAGTCCTCCGGACAAGACACGGCTACCATCTGCTATGCCATTGATGCCAATTTCGCCATGTCGCAGAATATCTCCGCATTGTCTTATGGAGATATGTCATTGAAGGGCATCGGTATTAAGAAGGCATTGCCCGATACCGAAGAGCAGGCTTTGGTGTTCCTCTACATGGCTTCTTCCCAACTGTCTCCGGAGAAGTATATGGAGACTCTGAACGATTTCATTGCACAATATCCTGCCAGTGCCGACGGTTATCTGCGCCGTGCTTCCCAGCATCTGTTCATGTCCCGTGAAGATGCTTCCATGGATAAGGTCGCCGCAGATATGGATAAGGCTTTGGAGGTTGCCGCAAAGAAAGATGATGTGTATTACAACCGGGCCAAGATAATCTATAATTATGCATTGGGCAAGCCCGAGAAAGTTTATAAGGACTGGTCGCTCGACAAGGCTTTGGACGAGGTACGGAAAGCGATAGCCATTGACGAGCTTCCGGTTTATGTCCAGTTGGAGGGTGACATCCAGTTTGCCAAGCAGGACTATCCGTCGGCATTTACCAGCTATGATAAAGTGAATAAGACCATTCTGGCCTCTCCGGCCACCTTCTTCAGTGCCGCCAAGACCAAGGAATTGATGCAGGCGCCTGCCGAGGAGGTACTGGCTTTGATGGACAGTTGTGTGGCCCGCTTTACCCAGCCCTATACGGAGGAGGCCGCCCCTTATTTGTTGGAGCGTGCCCAAGCCCGTATGAATGCAGACCAGGCGCGTAATGCCATGCTGGATTATGACGCCTATTACAATGCCGTGAACGGTAAAGTGAACGACATGTTCTACTATTACCGTGAGCAGGCTGCTTTGAAGGCCAAGCAGTACCAGCGTGCGCTGGACGATATGGCGAAAGCCATCGAACTGAATCCGGAGGATTTGACTTACCGTGCCGAACTGGCAGTGGTGAATCTTCGCGTGGGACGTTACGAAGAGGCGTTGAATGTGCTGAAGGCTGCTCTGGAGAAAGACCCTAAGTATGCCGAGGCCTACCGTCTGATGGGTATCGCCCAGCTGCAGATGAAGAAGGACAAGGAAGCTTGTGCCAGCTTTGCCAAGGCAAAGGAATTGGGTGACCCCAATGTGGATGCTTTGATTGAGAAGCATTGCAAGTAAAGGGATGGGATAGAATAAAGGCTCTGCTTTCGCAAGCAGAGCCTCTGTTTTGGGGAACTCCCCCGTGTTAAATGAGTTAAGTCTAGGTATAACAGGTTATGAGTGAAATTACGTTGTTTTATTTATAAAATGCGTGGATTTCCGGAATACTGCATATACTTCGGATTTTTTTTATTTCAAAAAAGAAAATAGACTCGATTATTAATAAAAACAAACTTTGACAATCATGAAGAAAGTGATTTGCAGCCAGAAGGCACCGGGCGCCATAGGCCCTTATAGCCAGGCTATCGAAGCCAGTGGAATGGTATTTGTATCAGGTCAGTTGCCTATTGATGCAGCTACCGGAGTGATAGCTGAAGGTACGGAAGCGCAAGCCCGCCAGTCCTTGGAGAATATAAAGCATATCCTGGAAGAGGCAGGTCTGAGCATGGCGAATATTGTGAAGACAACCGTTTTTCTGGCAGACATGTCCTTGTTCGCTGATATGAACAAGGTATATGCCACCTATTTTGACGGTGCTTTCCCGGCACGTTCGGCTGTGGCAGTGAAGGCGTTGCCCAAAGATGCCTTAGTAGAGATTGAGTGCATCGCGGTTCGCTAACAAGTCGGCCACAATGAAACTGCTGCCTCCCACGAAGATGAAATCTTCCGGGAGGCTTTTTTCTTGTGCGGCCCGCACGGCGGCAGGTACATCAGGATAGCAATGTCCTTCCAGACCTGCTGCTTCGGCAAGCTCCTGTAGTTCGCTTTCGGGCAATGCTCGCTTCACGCTGGCTTTGGTGAAGTAGTAGGTCGCTTCCCGGGGCAGCAGGGCCAGTACCCCCCGTATATCCTTGTCATTCACCATGCCTATGATGATGTGTAGCTGGCGGTAAGCCTGCTGTTTCAGTTGTTCTGTAATGTAGGTGATACCTCCCACATTGTGGCCGGTGTCACAAATCAGGGTGGGCGAGTCCTGCAGTTTTTGCCAGCGTCCCATCAAGCCCGTCAGTTCCACCACACGGGCAAAGCCACTGCGCACTGCTTGTCCGTCCAGTCGGTAGCCGGCTTCTTTCAGTAGCGGGAGGGCGGTGAGGATGGTCCGGGCATTTTTCTGCTGGTAGAGCCCTTTCAGTTCGTATTCTATTCCGGGATAGTCTTCACGGTCATTCTCTTCGGCAAAGTAGATGGGAGCACCCGTTGTCTGTGCTTTTTCCAGAAATACCGGTTTCGTTTCGGGAGTGGTCTCGCCGATTACAACGGGGATACCGCTTTTAATGATTCCTGCCTTCTCTCCTGCGATTTTTGCCAAGGTGTCCCCCAGGAATTGGGTATGGTCAAAACTGATGTTGGTGATGATGCATACATCCGGACGGATGATATTGGTACAGTCCAGGCGTCCGCCTAGTCCCACCTCGATTACGGCTACATCCACCTTTTCATCGGCAAAGTAGCGGAAGGCCATGGCGGTGGTCAGCTCAAAGAAAGAGGGATGGAGGGGTTCGAAGAAGCCACGTTCCTGCTCTACAAAACGGATGACGTATTCCTCGGGTATAGGCTGTCCGTTAATCCGGATGCGCTCCCGGAAATCCACCAGATGGGGCGAGGTATAGAGCCCGACCCTGTATCCTGCCTCTTGCAGTATGGCGGCAAGCGTATGCGAGCAGGAACCCTTTCCATTGGTACCAGCCACATGAATGCTGCGGAAACTGCGGTGGGGATGTTCGAAGTGTGCGTCCAGGGTCAGAGTGTTTTCCAACCCTTCCTTGTATGCTGAGCCGCCCACTTGCTGAAACATGGGCACACTGTTATATAAGTAAGTTAAAGTGTCCTGATAATCCATCTTTTATAATATTTAACGGAGAAGCAATCCTTTCTCCCTATTAATTTGTTATCTTTAAAAGCGACAAAGATAATGCAGACCGAACGCAATCAAGCTTGCTTGAAATTGCTTGCAGTGTAGCTTATCTTAAGCTTATGCAAAGGTATTAACAATTTAAATCTAACGTGTATGGGAGCTAAGAAAAATTTTGTGATTGATACGAATGTGATTCTTCACGATTATAACTGTTTGAAGAATTTTCAAGAGAATGACATTTATCTTCCCATCGTAGTCCTTGAAGAACTGGACAAATTCAAGAAAGGTAATGAGCAGATTAATTTCAATGCGCGTGAGTTCGTCCGTGAGCTTGATTTGATTACCGATGATAATCTGTTCACCAAAGGGGCGCCATTGGGAGAGGGCTTAGGCCGTCTGTTTGTGGTGGCAGGCATGGTGGACTCTCCCCGAGTACGTGATTCCTTTCCCGAACGCATCCCCGACCATCAGATTCTGTCGGTAGTGGACTGGCTTTCTACCAAAAAGCCTAAAATGAAAACCATCCTTGTCACGAAAGACGTGAATCTGCGCATGAAGGCGCGTTCCATCGGTCTGCTGTGCGAAGACTACATCAATGATAAGGTAATCAATGTGGATATATTCGAAAAGTCGAATGAAGTGTTCGAGGGTATTGACCCTGCGCTGATAGACCGCATTTATTCTTCCAAAGAAGGACTGGACATCAACGAGTTCGATTTTAAGGACATCATTCGTCCCAACGAATGTTTTGTGCTGAAGAGTGACCGCAGCAGTGTGCTTGCGCGTTATAATCCCTTTGCCCATTCGATTTGCCGGGTCCACAAGACAAAGAATTATGGCATTGAGCCGCGCAATGCCGAGCAGAGCTTTGCTTTTGAGGTGCTGAACGACCCGAACATCAAGTTGGTTGCCCTGACCGGCAAGGCGGGAACCGGCAAGACCCTGCTGGCATTGGCCGCCGCATTGGGAAAATTTACCGACTACAAGCAGATTCTCCTGGCACGTCCCATCGTGGCCCTATCCAATAAAGACCTTGGATTCCTTCCCGGTGATGCCAATGAGAAAGTGGCTCCTTACATGCAGCCTTTGTTCGATAATTTGAATGTAATCAAGCATCAGTTCGCTGCCAATTCCTCTGAAGTGAAACGCTTGGAGGATATGCAAAAAAGTGAACAATTGGTCATCGAGGCATTAGCCTTTATCCGCGGGCGCAGTTTGAGCGAGACCTACTGTATTATTGATGAAGCCCAAAACCTGACTCCGCATGAGATTAAGACCATCATCACCCGTGCCGGTGAAGGCACAAAAATGGTGTTTACCGGTGATATTCAGCAGATAGACCAACCCTATCTGGACAGTCAGTCCAATGGGCTTGTTTATATGATAGACCGTATGAGGGACCAGAACTTGTTTGCCCATGTCAATCTGGTGAAAGGAGAACGTAGCCAGTTGAGCGAGTTGGCAAGTAATCTGATGTAGCGGATACCGCATTTTCTGGGGTAAAATTATTTCCATCCCGCTTTCCAACTGTTAAAACGAGGGAGGCGGGATAGTTTCTTTATAGACGATAAATAATTATTATAACATTTTTTTATCGATTTCTTGTCCGTTTTGACTAAAATAGTGTATCTTTGCCTCGCCTAAAACAAAACTGTCAAGCGAAATGAAGCGAAATTTTTTTCATCGGTATCTTTCCGCGAAAGTGCTTCCGATATGGACTATTCTATTAATTGACGTATTTATCATCGTCATATCCAGTCTGTTGGCCTATGCTCTCCGATATGATTTCAGAAGCATTTTTTTGGAATCCTCTACCATTGACAAGACCATTTTATGGACGGTTGTTGTCAACTTGATTTTCTTCCGTGTTTTCCGTACGTATTCCAATGTGTTGCGCTTTTCTTCCTTTGTGGATATCATGCGCATTTTTGTGTCATTGACGGTGTCGTATGCACTGCTGATGATAACGAGCGTCCTGACGGAAAGCTATTTGGAGTTTAACCTGGCTCCGGTCAGCGTGCTGTTCATGTCTTATATCATCAGCTTTGCCATGATGGCATGCTCCCGTGTGATTGTCAAGACTTTCTTCGAGGCGCTGAACTTCGACGGCACCCACAGTGCCAATGTGTTTATTTACGGTGCCAAGGAAGCCGGGGTCAACATTGCCAAGGCATTGCGTGTCAATCTGCGCAACCACTACCGTCTGCGCGGATTCATTGCGGACGAACCTGAGCTTATCAACAAGGTGATGATGGGTGTCAGGGTGTTCCCCAACGATGATACGCTGATTGATGTGCTGAACGACCGCGATGTGCAGACCATCATCATTTCTCCTGCCAAGATGGAGGAACTGAAGAAGTCCGACATGGCTGACCGCCTGCTGGTGCACAACATCAAACTGATGACCGCGCCTCCTGGGAGCGAGTGGAACGGTCAGGCGCTGAGCCGCACACAGTTGAAGGAAATTCAGATTGAGGACTTGCTTCAGCGCAATCCCATCGAGATAGATATCCATAAGGTTGCCTCTCATCTGGAGGGCAAGCGTGTGATGATTACGGGCGCCGCCGGCTCCATCGGTAGCGAAATCATGCGCCAGGTGGCTTCGTTCAATCCCTATAAACTTATTTTAGTGGACCAGGCCGAGACCCCTCTGCACGACATCCGTCTGGAACTTCAGGACCGTTGGCGTGACATTGATGCCGAGACCATCATAGCCGACATCTCCAATGCCACGCGCATGGAGGATATCTTCAAGGAGTTCAAGCCCCAGTATATTTTCCATGCGGCCGCCTACAAGCATGTGCCGATGATGGAGGACAACGTTTCCGAGTCCATCCAGGTGAACGTATTCGGCACGCGCACCGTTGCCGATCTTGCCGTGAAATACGGTGCCGAGAAGTTTGTGATGATTTCTACGGACAAGGCTGTTAACCCTACCAACGTGATGGGCTGTTCCAAGCGT
>NZ_JBCNZM010000043.1:0-33797 GCF_040227615.1 Bacteroides sp. RTP31139st1_H2_RTP31139_211217
TACCGTCCCGATCAAGGAAAATCGCTTTATTCATGGGAGAACAGTTTATTGTCAACGATGCCGCACAAGATATGTCCGATGGTAATGTGCACTTCTTGAATCCTGGCAGATTCGGCGTGCTGTATAATCAACGGGTAATTGCAAAGTTCCTTGCACCTTCCTCCATCCCTTCCCAGGAGCCCTATGGTGGTGATGCCCATAGATTGTGCCTTCTGCAAGGCATGCTCTACGTTGGGAGAGTTGCCGCTGGTAGAAAGGCCTATCAGAATATCACCTTTCGTTCCCAAGGCTGCTGTCTGCCGTTCGAAGACGCGGTCGAAGCCATAATCATTGCTGACTGCGGTCAGGATGGAAGTGTCGGTTGTCATGGCGATGGCGGGCAGGCCTTCCCGTTCGGTCACGAAACGTCCGACGAGTTCGGCAGCGATATGCTGGGCATCGGCTGCACTGCCGCCGTTACCGCAAAGCAAGACTTTGTGCCCTTGTCGAAGGGCTTGTACTATCAGATTGCCGACGGTTTCGATGTCGGTAAGCATTTGCCGGTTGTTCAGGATATTTTCTTTGAGCCTGATACCTTCTTGGATGGACTGGGTGATATAATCTTGCATAATTTTCTAATCTCGTTGGTACAAAGATACGACATTTCAGAAATGAAGCTTGCTTTTGACGAAATTTTTAAATTGTCTTTGCTTTCTCCATTTCAGTCTGCTGAAGAGAGTGAAGAATATGCATTCTTCAATATCGAATCCTCTTTGCTCGGCATATAGAGGTATTATTTTCATGAAGTCATCGGCGGGAATACCCAGTTGGCTGAAGGCATTCATGGACATTCTGATACCGGGCACTTTACCGAGCTTCAGGCGGTTGATGTCAATGAGGGCGAAGTGATATTTGCCGTTTGTCTTCCGGTAAAATATATTCTTGGGATTATAGTCCAGTGGCAAGACCTTGTTCAGATGTAATTGGAGAGTGAAGTCTACGAGGTCATGTCTTAGCCGTTTTTTCTCTTCTTCCTCCATTTCCGTACCGAACATATCCGTAACAAGCGGGTAGGGGAGGTATTCGGAAATAAAGTATCCGGTGTGGAAGAAACCATTCTTTTTGATTTCTATATAAGCTACCGGAGGGGCGGTCTCTATTCCCCGTTGCAGAAAAAGTTCTGCATATTCAAAGGCGCGCTGCGCTTTGCTTTTGCGGAACCAAGTGTAAATGAGGCAGTTTATGAGGGCAGGTCTTTTGTATTTCTTGATTACGAAGTCCTTGTCTCCGAACCGCACTCTTTCGACTGTGTTCCTTCGGTTACAATAAACCTCTTCCCGTTCATATTCTTCCGATGGGATGGCTCGGATATAACTCTCGTAGGCGGCATAGTGCGGATGAATATGTACCTTCATTGCTTTTATTTACATTTTACTTCTTTTGAACGGTGCAAAGATAGTGCAAACCGAAAGCAGAACAAAATGAACTTGTTCATTTTTTATTTTGAGGTGCCGCCTATCTTCGCTTTTGAGCAAAGATAATCAAAATGTATCATCTGGTCGGAAATATCGTATGCTTTTTTAGCGAACTCGGCTTCTGCCGGGGTGGGCTCTTCACCTACCACCTCCATTTGGGGGCTGATGGCGAATCCTTTCTTGCATGGGTCGAGGATGCTTTGGCCCAATCCGCTCCAGTAGTAATCATCCAGTTGGAGCAGGTTCAGCAGGGTGGGGTACATATCGATTTGTCCCATCACTTTGTCATAACGCATGCCTACCGGAGAGTTTACTATGATGAAAGGGGTGAATGTCTTGTCGGATACGATACCCTTGCCACCGGGGGCGTTACACAATTCTTCACGGTAGGTAGCCAGTCCTTCGTGGTCACCGGTGATGACGATAAGGGTCTCGTCGTATTGTGGGAGTGTTTTCAAGTACTCCACGAATTTTCCTATCGCCTTGTCCGTATAGCGTGCGGTGGTCATATAGTCATTCATTTTCTGTGGAATGGCCGGAGAGAAATGAATCTCTTTCAATTCTTCAGGCAATTTGAAGGGAGCATGGCCGGAGTAGGTCACCAGCTGCATGTAAACATTCTCCCCCTTCTTCCAGATTTCCCCCTTCTCTATTTTTTGGCGGCATTGCGCCAGGAAGGAGCCGTCTCCGGTACGTTTGTGCGTGCCAAAGGCTTCTGTCAGTTCAAAGTCATGATAAGCAATGATGGTGTCGGTCCCGAAACTGTAGGCTATGACGCCTTGGTTCCAGGTCGATACTTTATCGATGGTCAGGAGGTAGTTGCGCGAGTTCTTCTGCTGATGCATGGCTTTTTGCAGGGTTCCGTAGGTGTGGTCTGGATATTGGCTGCTGTATGTGCCGCTGTTGATAGGTAGCATACCGGCGCAAAGCAACAGCTGTGCATCAATGGAGCGCCCTCCTTTCACTTGCGTCAGTACGTGGGGGGCGTATAGGGTGGTGGAGTCTTGCAGCAGTTTGTTGAGATATGGAGTAATCTCTTGCCCTTCCACTTCCCTTTCGAGTACCCAGCTTTCCAAAGATTCTGCCAGGATGACGATGCAGTTGTTGCGGATTCCGATACGTCCGGTCAAAGGGTGATGTCCGGGTTTCTGGCTCAGCCACTCCTTTATCTCTTGCTGTATCTGTGGGGTGGCCTCCTGCTTCTGGTTGATGAGGTCATAGTATAGGCTTCCGAAGACAGTATACATGGAAGTGGTGCTTGCACACAGATAGGCTTTCTGGCGGACGGTGTTGTATGCTTCCTTGAATCCTCCTTTGGCCAGGGTGGTGATGGCAAACAGCAGGATACCGATTCCCAAAGCTCCTCCGTAATACTTGTATGATGTTCTTCCGGCGGTATTTCTTTTGTAATGCCAATAAAGGGGGATACTGGCAATGGTAGATAGAGGGAAGAAGATGTCGTACCAGCGGAAAGAGTCGTAAACGCTTCCGGTGAAATCGGCGAGGTTTCCAGAAAGTCCATAGCTGTTAAGTGGAATGGCAGTATAGTAGGTGCGGAAATACATCAGGTTGACAATCAGTAGTATATCCAGTAAAAGCATGATGACTATCTCTGTTTTCCAGAGCCGGAAGAACTTATAGGGGACGAGAAGTACGAGGGTGGCTATTATTTTGGTCGCATAGAACTCGATGGTAGAGAATGAAGCGAATGTGGTGGGTATGCTCCAGATGAAATCGAATAGCAGGAATTTGAAAAAAATGGTGATTCCGAACAAAAGAGTCACTTTATCTGTTGCCCCTTGTTGGCTGTCGGAGCAATGAAAAAGATTTCTTCTCATAAAATAGTATTTTTAAAATATTGGGGTGCAAAGATAGATATTTTAGAGAAGAAAAAGCTTCATAAACAGCAACTTTTGGAAAAAAGTTGATAAAAGTCATTTTTTTTCTGGATTGATGCAGTATATGCAGAATTCTTGTATTTACTTTGCAGACGTTTAAAGCAAAGAAAGCAAAACTGTTACAAACTAAGGGCTGGATTTTATTGTTCTATTGGTAATTTGAGGTGACGATTGTGTCGTTGCCGTGATATTTTGAGTGTATGAAGAAGCATTATTTATTTTTCGTTTCGGTAGCCTATTCCTATCCTATACTTCGCCCGCTTCAGGACGAAATCAGGCGTAGAGGGGATGAGGTCGCATGGTTTATCGAGCCAGACTGCCCGGTTCTGTTGAATCAGGATGAGAGGTGGCTTCAATCTGTTCAGGAAGTGATGGATTATCAGCCTATTGCTGTTTTTGCACCGGGTAATTATATTTATGATTTCTTCCCGGGAGTGA
The DNA here is from genome assembly GCF_040227615.1 of Bacteroides sp. RTP31139st1_H2_RTP31139_211217. Taxonomy (NCBI): domain Bacteria; kingdom Pseudomonadati; phylum Bacteroidota; class Bacteroidia; order Bacteroidales; family Bacteroidaceae; genus Bacteroides; species Bacteroides sp. RTP31139st1_H2_RTP31139_211217. The sequence continues at coordinate 3,791 of NZ_JBCNZM010000043.1, forward strand.
AGGTTTCCCTTTTTCATGGCTACCCCATCAATAAGCGTGGCGATGAAAAGGACGACCATTTTTCTGTTCGCGGATGGTTCGATGTCTATTGCACGCAAGGAGAAACGAGCACTCTTCCTTTCAAGGAACTTGAGAGGAAATACGGCTTCTTCAAGGTATACGAAACGGGCTGGTGCAAGGCGGATACTTTCGTGAAAGAACGTGCGCACACTCCTCATAATGCACGTCCGGTAGTCTTGTACTCTTCTACATTTACAAAGAATATAACTTCCGCTCCTCATCTGTTTGATACCATCAAGAGACTGGTGCGCGAGAAGAACTGGGATTGGATTATTTCGTTCCATCCGAAATTCTCGGATATGGAAGTCCTCAAGAAATACAAGGAACTGGCTGCTTCCTGCCCCAATATTACTTTCCACGAGAGTGGACTTGTTGATGCCAAACTGCTGAACAGTGCGGATGTGTTGTTGTCTGATGCTTCGTCTGTGATTGTTGAGGCGATGATGTTGGACAAACCGGTGGTGACTTATTGCAACACCATGCCAGGAGCTCATTTGCTGAATGTCACTGAGACGGATGCTGTAGAAGGAGCGATAGAAAAGGCCATTTCCCGTCCGGCAGAACTGATGGAGCAGATGCGTGCCTACGTGCACAAGCATGAAGCCCATCTGGACGGTGAGTCCTCTTCACGGGTACTGGATGCCGTAAACAACTACATCTGGTATTTTCAAGGTAAGACCAGAACCAAGCCCTGGAATCTGGTACGTAAGTTTAAATTGCGATGGCGGGTGGGTTATCCGTTGATGGCCACTTTGCGGTTATGGTAATTGTCATAGCTTATGGAGAACACTGAGACACTACCTCTGATAAGTATTATTGTACCGGTCTATAATGTAAAGAATTACTTGGAGAAATGCCTGCAATCCATTTGCGGGCAGACTTATAAGAATCTGGAAATAATATTGATTGACGACGGCTCTTCCGATGGTTCGGGAGAGCTTTGTGATTTATTTGCCCAAAGGGATGGACGGATAAGAGTTTTTCATCAGGCAAATGCAGGTCAGAGCGCAGCCAGGAATAGAGGTTTGGCGGTAGCTCAAGGTGAATTCCTTGGTTTCGTGGATAGCGACGACTGGATTGAGTCGGATATGTACGAATTCTTGTATCGCCTGTTGAAAGAGAATGGAGCGGATATATCCATTTGTTCGCATTATAGGGACAAAGGTGGGAAGAGTGTGGCGAAGTATGCTTCGGGAGAGCAGTTTGTGTTTACTCGTGATGAGGGTATTCGCGCTCTGGCAGTAGACAAACATGTCAGAAACTATATGGTGGATAAATTGTTCAAACGCAGCCTGTTTGCAGGTATTGTCTTTCCGGTTAATCGTGTTTTTGAGGATTTGGCCATTTGCTATCGGGTATTTTATGGAGCAGAGAAGGTTGTGATGCAGGATACTCCTAAATACCATTATATGATACGGGAGGGGAGCACGATGCAGAGCAGGTATAATCCCCAGAAAGAATATAACCTTTTTCAGAGCGTCTACGAGCAAGTGAAGTTCATACTTGAAAAAGGTATATGGGATAAAGCTGGAGTTTATGTCATGCGTCGTGGAATACGCTTACTGGATCATACAATGATGGTAGAAGCCTCTATTTCCACTGATGAAGTCATTCGTGATGTGATTACCAAAATGCATGAATTTGACTATGTCGGTTATGGGCAATTGGGCTTTTCTCTTTCTTTGAAACGTTATCTTATTTATAATCATAAGGACTTCTATCGGAAAGCTTATCGGTTGATAAGGTCAATCTTCAAATCGAAACGTCATAAGTATTAAAACTGATTGAGTATGGCTGAAATAAAGATGTCTATTATAGTTCCGGCATATAATGCAGAGAAATATCTGGAGCGTTGCCTTGATTCATTGGTAAATCAAGATTTGTCGACCAAGGAATATGAGGTTATCGTAATTAATGATGGTTCAACAGATAGAACCGGAGCTATTTTACATGAATATTCCAATCGTTATTCTTATTTTCATTGCATAACAGTAGAAAATAGCGGTGTCAGTGAGGCACGAAATTATGGTTGTCGGAAAGCTAAAGGAAAATATTTTTTATTTGTTGATGCGGATGACTGGATTCAAAGTAATGTCTTACAATATGTTTATGACTCTCTTGAAAAGGATGAATTAGACATTTTGGTAATGGATTTTCAGTATTGGGATGAAAAAGGAAAACTTCCCAAAGAGTTTAATCGAGTGTCTGATGAAAAGGTCTTGTCGGCTCAAGTTTGGTCTGGAACGGATTTTATGCAACAGTTTTTGCCACAAGTGGTCTGGTGCAATGCTTATAGAGCCTCTTTCTGGCAAGAACATAAATTGAAGTTCTTGCCTATTCGTCATGAAGATGAAGAAATTATTCCCAGAATCTTCTTTTATGCAAGGCGTGTAAAATATTCATCTATAATTTTCTATCATTATTATAAGAATTCAGATTCGTTTATGATGAATTATGATGAACACGCTTCTCTTTATATGCTTCAGGCTATGGAGAGCTTGGAAGCATTTAGACAAAAGAATGTGAAAACGGAAAAAATGAATAGTTTTTTTAAAAATTTGATTGCAAGAAGGCTATTGACTACTTTTCGTATAGGAATAAGAAAAGGGATACCGGCAAGATTCCAGCATGAGATGATTGTGCAAATGAAAGCAAAGGGACTATCACCGTTACCTAAAGGAAAGGGAATTATGCATATCTTTTTATATAAGTATGCCCCTTCTTTATTTATTGCATATTATCGTAGTAAAGAGAAACGAAAAAGAAAATAACTTTTGGACTAAATGATAGCTTTTTATGATGTAGGGAAAGTGATTTGTATTAGAGTCTGAGTTGAAACTAATTATGAAGCGAATTTTATTTTTTCATGAAGTGTTTCCTTGTGGAGGAGCAGAAAGGGTTACAATTGATATAGCTAATTATCTATCTGGCTATGGTTATGAAAGCTTTGTGGCTTTATGCCATAAAACGTATGATGTAGCTGGTATAGAAGTCATAGAACTTCCTAATAAGGACATTAATTCGTTGGAGAATGCAAATGCTTTTATTGAAATTATAAATTCACTCTTTATTGATGTTTTTGTATTGCCTATACATCTTTTGAAACATCTGGATTACATCATGGACGGTGTTCATTGCAAGCTGGTATTTGCGCCGCATAGTATTCCTTTATGGGAGGCTGTGGCAAAAGTGGCAGATAAAGGAAAACGCGCCGAAGGTTCGTGGTTAAAAATGTTGAAATGGCGTTTTATAACTTGTCCAAGGGAAAAATGGTTTCCGAAATATGATAAGCCGTTTATTGAACAACATAAAAATTTGTATGGACGGGCTGATGCATATGTTGTATTATGCGAAGATTATAAATATAAGCTGATAAAGAAACTTGGTGTACCTTTTGAGAACAATAAATTTCACGTGATACCCAACTCTGAAAGGCAAATTCTTTCGGTCAACCATCATAAGAAGAAACAAATATTATTTGTAGGGCGCTTTACTTATGTTGATAAACGTGTGGATAGGTTGATTGATGTTTGGAAGCGGATTTATAAACAAGTGCCGGATTGGGAGCTGCTTCTGATTGGTGATGGTGTTGAAAGGCAGAATCTTCAGCAGAAAGCTACTGCCTACAATTTGCAAAGGATTCGTTTCTTGGGCTATCAGGAAGATGTGTCCGGTTTTTATAGGGAGGCATCGGTGGTGTGTCTGACATCTACTTTTGAGGGGTGGGGGCTTTGCTTGACAGAAGCGCAGGCGAATGGAGTAGTGCCCGTGGCTTATGATTGTGGCGCCGGAGTGCGGGAGATAATTTCACCGTCAGGAGTGAATGGATTTCTTGTATCGCCTTTTAATCAATCTAAATATGCGCGAACACTGTTGAAGCTATTGAAGAACCCCGATATGTTGAAACAAATGCGGCAGAATGTTGTCGTGAAAGCGCAAGAGTACTCTCCGCAGATTGTGGGAAAGAAATGGAAAGAGTTGTTTGAATCTTTGTGATAGACTAAAAGCTTTGATGTATGAATAGTGATGCTTTGCCGTTGGTTTCTGTTATCATACCTGTTTTTAATACAGAGAAATATATTGAGGATTGCATTTTTAGTGTGATAAATCAGAACTATAGCCGATTGGAAATTATAATAGTGAATGATGGGAGTACTGATGGCAGCCGTTCAATAATCCAGAAATATATGGAAGTTGACAGGCGTATTGTTTGTATAGACAAGAAAAATGAAGGGCTGCCTCTCGCCAGGAAAACCGGGATATTGAAGGCAAACGGAAAATATATCCAGCATCTTGACAGTGATGACACGTTGATTGATGGAGCTATTGAAAAGTTAGTATGTAGGGCAGAAGAAACTGATGCTGATATTGTTGCATCTTCTTTCCTTTTTTGTTATCCGGACAAGGGGCCTGTTCTTTCAGAGCCTTATACATTCGGTGAGATTTCAGGAATCAGTTATTTTAGGCAGAAATTGAATTTGCAGGCTTATTGGAGTGTGTGGTCTCATTTTCAAAAACGTTCATTGTTTCTTAACAACAAGATTGAAACTGTCGCCGATATATCGATAGGTGAGGATGCCATCATGATGACACAATTGATTCTGGCGGCTGATAGGATTGTTTCTTTGAATATTCCTACTGTTAATTATTATAGAAATTCGTCCTCGATGTCTTGTCTGCCGAATGAGGAAAAGTATAAGGATTTCAGGGCTTATCAACGATGGATTGAGAAATATGTGTCTGCCAAAGGTTTGTCGGAACAATTGGGAAAGGAGATTGCCTATATGCATCTTCAGACTGCATATACGAGTCTTTACTGGAAACAATACGGGGATGTTGTAGATGACATGAGACGGTTGGTTGCTGATGTGAAGCGATACCCGGATTTGGTTGAAAATCTGTCCAGGCGGGAACGTAAGCTGTTGAAGGCTTACAAGCTTTCAACCTTTTGGGGGAATTTGAGGGTAAAATATTATATCTTAAAAAACAAACTATAGAATGAATATATTGCACAAGATAAAATGTAAAATATATCGTTTTCTTCTGAAAAATGGAATGTTGGCTCCTAAGGTGGTACTTTTGATGGATGGTGGGGTCTGCTCACAGATGCATCAGTATTTGCTGGGACATCTTTTTGGACAAAAAGGATATAGGGTGGAATATGACTTGACCTTCTTTAAAGAGTGGGGGAGCGATATGGATTATCATTTTGTCAGAAACTTTGATTTGCAGAAAGCATTTCCCTATTTATCTGTAAAGAAGGCTTCGAAAGTAGCTGTTGACGTGTATAAGAGGAAATATTATAATTTGGGGAACAATACGTTGAGTCGGGAAAATGACTTTTCATTTCTACAAAAGAAGCCTCCGGTCTATTTAGGTGGTTATTATCATGTTCCGGCTGATATTTGGCTTCCTGCATTCCGGTCGCTTTTTAGAGTAATGCCCGAGGTGCTGGATGCACAGAATAAATTGCTGTATTCAGAGATTGGTTCACGTCCTTGTTCCGTAGCTGTTCACGTAAGGCGTGGGGACTTGAAAGTGGAAATTCCGGCTTACGGCAAACCTGCTTCATTGGAGTATTTCAAGTCGGCAGTGGCTTATATGCAGGATAGGGATATGTCTTCTTTCTTCTATTTCTTTTCGGATGAGCCGGACTGGGTGAGGGATGAACTTATTCCGCAACTTTATCTTACGGAAGGTAATTGTAAGGTTGTCGATATAAACGGTTCGGATAAAGGATATATGGACTTGTTTTTGATAGCCTGTTGTCGGCATCAGATTACCAGTAAAGGGACTTTGGGCAAATACGGTGCTCTCTTAGAGGATAATCCGGAAAAGACAGTAGTCCTTTGTGATGATGAAGTGGAATATCCGTGGAAGGAACTGTTTCTGAATCCGGTGTTTTTATAGAGCCACTTCGTTATTGTTCTCAATGAATGAATAATATGGCGTATATTTACAAATTATAGAAATCTACATTTATCGATATGAGACCTAAACTAAGCATTATAACTGTAAACTTTAATAACAACAGTGGTCTAAGCAAAACGTTGGAAAGCGTCAGACACCAGTCTTTTTCCTCTTACGAGCATATCATTATTGATGCCGGTTCCAAGGATGGTAGTCTGGAAACAATCAAGCAGTATGCGGAAGGAAACCCGCATGTGACATTCTGGGTGTCAGAACCGGACAAAGGGATATACGACGGAATGAATAAGGGAATGGAACATGCTGGTGGAGAATACTTGCAATTCCTTAATTCCGGTGATTTTCTGGTGGGAGATGTTTTAGGTCAGGTGGATTTTGATGGGACGAAATACATTTATGGCGATGTAAGGGTTGCTGTTTCGGCAGATAAGAAGATAGATATACAATCTCCTTTTCCTCTCGACCTTGTCTTCATTTTACTGAAAGATACCATTTGTCATCAAGTGTGTTTCATTCATCACTCCCTTTTCAATAATCAACGATACAGAACGGACTATATCCTGGCTTCCGATTGGATTCATATTGTAGAGAATATTATCCTGAAAGGATGCAGCTATAAACGTGTGCCGGTATGCATTGCCGAATACGACGGAAATGGAATCAGTGCGTCCAGCGGGTCTTTAGGGGTAGACGAGCGGATGCGTTGGATAAAGGATAACATACCGGCAGCATTTTATGATAGCTTGTTGGAACTCGATAGAACCCGGATGGAACTTAATGAATATAAGAATTCCGAGTTAGGTAAAATAATCCCCATAGTGAGCCATACAAGGAGGTTCTCCAAACGTGCCCGGAAACTCGTTCTGTTCTTGTATAGAATAAATTCCATCTTCTCGTCTTCGTCAAAGCGGAATAAGAATCAGATAAAAAAGAAGTAGTGGCATGGATGTCGTGATATGTGTTTCTTCCAAAGACTGCTTGATTGTCAAGAAGACTGTTTTTTATATTCATCGGAATATAGAAAGCGATAATATCTATCTTATAACAGACAAGCATAGTTTCGGTTTCTTCTCAAAAAGGTTTCGGAGCAGATATAATATCAGCCTGATTGATGAGGAAGAGATTGTTGCGGACCGTCGGCAGCTGGAGGCAATAGCCGGGCGGCACTTCACATGTGAGTATAGATTCGGATGGTATTACCAGCAGTTCCTCAAGATGGAATTTGCGCGTAGCCGATACGCCAAAGATTATTATCTGATATGGGATAGTGACACCATACCTCTTAACCCGGTGTCCTTTCTTACTCCCGAAAAAATGGTGTTTACTCCGAAAACAGAATACCATGAGCCTTACTTCAGAACGATGCAGGCACTTATCGGTTATGGCAAGGGCACGGACTATTCATTTATAGCCGAACACATGCTTGTCTCTGTTCCTATTATGAAAGAACTGATTCGGAAGATAGAATCTTCTGCTATTCCGGGCGGTTCATGGTTTGAGAAGGTTATCAATGCAACTCCTGTGGATGAGCCAAATGGATTTTCTGAATTCGAAACTTATGGAACCTATTGCCATGCTAATTATCCGGATTGTTTCATCTTGAAGGAACTCCGTACGTTCAGAGAAGCAGGAAGCATTTATAGTCGTAGCATCTCTAAAAGAAAGCTCCGGAAATTATCCAGGAAATACGATACTATTTCGCTGGAGAGCTGGAGCACTCCCCATAAGTTCGTTAGAAGATTTTGCAACGATATGGAGGAACATGTGTTCTATCCATTGATGAAACTGATTTCAAAATTACGGTAAAACTGAAGGTGTGAAGCTGAATACTTTGGGGGAGGTTAGGCAGAAATAACCTGAAACCCTTTTCCATTCCCCCGTTTTCTTGTATCTTTGCGACCTCATAATTCACTTAACTACAAGCAATGAAGGAATTTCTGCAGCTGATGCGACGCTTTGTGTCGCCTTACAAGAGATATATCGGTTGGGCAATCGTGCTCAATGTACTGTCTGCCATATTCAACGTATTTTCATTCACATTGTTGATTCCTATTCTCAATATCCTCTTCAAAACGGGGGAGAATACCAAAGTGTACGAGTACATGGAGTGGGGGAGCGAAGGCATCAAGGAAGTGGCGGTGAATAATTTCTATTACTACGTCACCCAGATGATTGAGACACACGGGCCACAGATGACATTGCTGTTCATGGGGCTTTTCCTTGCTTTCATGACCATGCTGAAGACTTCCTGCTATTTCGGTTCTTCCGCCATTATGATTCCCCTTCGTACGGGAGTGGTACGCGATATCCGCGTGATGGTCTATTCCAAAGTGATGCACTTGCCGCTCGGCTTTTTCTCTGAAGAAAGGAAAGGGGACATCATTGCACGTATGAGCGGTGACGTAGGCGAAATTGAAAACTCCATTACCAGCTCACTGGATATGCTGCTCAAGAATCCTATCCTGATTCTGCTTTATTTCTCCACTCTGATTGTAACCAGCTGGCAGCTGACTCTGTTTACTGTCCTGGTATTGCCGGGTATGGGCTGGCTGATGGGAAAAGTCGGCAAGAAACTGAAGCGTAAGTCGTTGGAAGCCCAAGGAAAATGGAGTGATACCATGTCGCAATTGGAAGAGACGCTTGGCGGACTGCGTATAATCAAGGCTTTTATAGCAGAAGACAAGATGGTGGACCGTTTTAAGCAATGCAGCGACGAGCTGCGTGATGCCACCAACAAGGTAGCTATCCGTCAGTCGTTGGCACATCCGATGAGTGAATTCCTCGGTACGCTGCTCATTGTATTGGTACTCTGGTTCGGTGGTCTGCTTATTCTGGGCGACGGCACTTCCATGGAAGCATCAACGTTCATCTTCTATATGGTGATTCTGTACAGTATCATCAATCCGTTGAAAGACTTTGCAAAGGCAGGATACAACATTCCAAAGGGTCTGGCATCCATGGAACGTGTGGACAAAATACTGAAAGCCGAGAACCCCATTAAGGAACCGGTAAACCCGTTGCCGCTGCACGGGATGAATGACCGGATTGAATTTAAGGACCTCTCCTTCAGTTACGACGGCAAGCGCGAAGTGTTGAAGCACGTCAATCTGATGGTGCCCAAAGGACAGACCATTGCACTTGTCGGTCAGTCCGGCTCCGGCAAATCTACATTGGTGGATTTGCTGCCGCGCTATCACGATGTGCAGTTAGGTGAGATTACAATTGACGGTGTGAATATTAAGAATTTTCGCATCCACGACCTGCGTGCGTTGATAGGAAACGTGAACCAAGAGGCCATTCTGTTCAATGACACCTTCTTCAACAACATTGCCTTCGGTGTGGAAAATGCAACTATGGAGCAGGTGGTCGAAGCGGCAAAGATTGCCAATGCCCACGACTTCATCATGGAGACCGAACTCGGTTATCAGACCAACATTGGCGACCGTGGCGGCAAGCTTTCCGGCGGACAGCGCCAGCGTATCAGTATTGCCCGTGCCATCTTGAAGAATCCGCCTATCCTGATACTCGATGAGGCCACTTCAGCACTCGATACCGAAAGCGAACGACTGGTGCAGGAGGCTCTGGAACGGCTAATGAAGACCCGTACCACGATTGCCATCGCCCACCGCCTTTCCACCATCAAGAATGCGGATGAGATTTGTGTACTCTATGAAGGTGAAGTCGTGGAACGTGGTAAGCACGAGGAACTTCTCGAGAAGAACGGCTATTATAAGAGACTGAATGATATGCAGTCTCTCTCATAGAAATAAAATTCTGCGTACTTTGCTTCCACCCGCTTGTGCTAGGCTGTTATGACTAAATAGGAAGTTAATTTCCTGCAAACAGCCTATTAATTCTTCTTTCTCTTCTATATTTCTTACGCAGAATCTATGATGCAGGTGGGTGTTGACGGCTGCCGGCAGAGTGTTTCACGGCTGTTAGGCGATGATGAATAAAGAGTGTTCTTTTACCTTTTACGCTTTTTTAATATCTGCTTGCTTCCATTCTATCACTAATTATCCTATTTTTGCAAAGAACACATACATAAACATTGCAAATATCATGAAAAAATTATATCCAACGTCTACGACGACAGCTACTATGACTATCAGTCCAAGTACTCTTAATCATGTAATTCAATTGACCCCGATAATACTATAACTGTAAATATTTAATATTCGCCTACCATGAAAATAAAAGTTGGTTTGATAGGGTTCGGCAGAATGGGGCAAATGTATTGGGAGGAAATGCAGAAAAGCGGTCGATGGGACATCGCATATATCTGCGATACCGATCCGGCCTCCCGAGAATTGGCAAGAAACCTTTCCCCTTCATCCAGAATCATATCCGATGAACAAGAAATCTTTGATGACCAGAGTGTAGAAGCTGTTGGTCTTTTTGCATTGGCAAATTCCAGAAAAGAACAAATAGAGAAAGCTGTCCGGAGCAATAAGCATATCCTGACGGAGAAACCCATTGCCGATACCATTGATAAGGAATGGGAAATTGTGGACCTGATTGAAAAGTATGATCGCATTGCCGCTGTCAACCTTTATCTGCGGAACTCCTGGTATCACCAGGCTATGAAGCAGTTTATCGATGAAGGCGAGATTGGCGAACTGGCTATCTTGCGCATCTGCCACATGACTCCGGGATTGGCGCCGGGCGAGGGACACGAATATGAGGGTCCCGCCTACCACGACTGCGGCATGCACTACATAGACATTGCCCGCTGGTATACCGACAGTGAATACAAGACCTGGCATGCCCAAGGCATGCGGATGTGGGACTACAAGGACCCTTGGTGGGTACAGTGCCACGGTACGTTCGAGAACGGCATCGCCTTCGATGTCACACAAGGCTTCGTCTACGGACAACTCTCCAGAAACCAGACTCATAATGCATATACGGACATTATCGGTACAAAAGGTATCGTGCGCATGACGCATGATTTCCGGACTGCCGTAGTGGAGCTTCATGGCGTGAACCGTACGCTTCGCCTGGAGAAGCCGTTTGGCGGGAAGAACCTGGATAAGCTATGCAATATTATGGCCGACTCCATCGAGAGCGGGAAACGCGATCCGAGATTGCCGCAGATGCGAGACTCGGCCATTGCTTCCCAATACGGATGGACCTTCCTGGAGGATGCGCGCCGCCACGACCTGCCCGGCATAGGCGACTTGCAGACGCTGGAGGAAATCAGGGAGCGCCGGAGGCATATGAAAGAAGGTTACGGACTGCTCCGTCCGAAGAAGACGGTAGTCTGATGCCTACTGTAATTAAGGATTGTTTTAAAACTCATTATATTAACCGATTTTAAAATCTAAAGAACCATGTCGAAATTTACAAGAAGAGAATTTCTTAAGACCGGAGGTTTAGCTTTGGCGGGTCTTACCATTGCTCCAAGCAGCATTTTGGGTAAGAGCCACGGACACGTGCCTCCCAGTGACCGTTTGAACATTGCTGCCGTAGGTATCGGCGGTATGGGACACACCAACATCAACCATGTGAAGGCTACGGAAAATATCGTGGCGCTTTGTGACGTAGACTGGCGCTACGCGAAAGGTGTGTTCGATGAGCTTCCCAATGCGAAGAAGTATTGGGACTATCGTAAGATGTACGATGAGATGGGTAAGGACATCGATGCCGTTATCATCGCTACTGCCGACCATACACATGCCATCATTACTGCTGATGCCATGACGATGGGCAAACATGTATATTGCCAGAAACCGTTGACGCACTCTGTATATGAGTCCCGTCTGCTTACCCGCCTGGCCGCTTCTACGGGAGTAGTTACCCAGATGGGTAACCAGGGTTCTTCGGACGAGGGTACCGACTTGGTATGCGAGTGGATATGGAACGGCGAAATCGGTGACGTGACGAAGGTGGAATGTGCTACCGACCGTCCCATCTGGCCGCAAGGATTGAATGTTCCCGAAAAGGAAGACCGCATTCCCAAAACCCTGAACTGGGATTTGTTTACCGGTCCTGCCAAGATGAATCCATATAACGAAATCTATCATCCCTGGAACTGGCGCGGATGGTGGGATTATGGTACGGGTGCTTTGGGCGATATGGCTTGCCACATCCTGCACCAGCCGTTCAGAGCTTTGAAGTTGCTGTATCCTACCAAGGTAGAAGGTTCATCTACATTGTTGCTCAATGCCTGCGCTCCGCAAGCACAGCATGTGAAGCTGACTTTCCCCGCACGTGAGAATATGCCGAAGGTGGCTATGCCCGAAGTGGAAGTTCACTGGTATGATGGTGGCATGATGCCCGACCGTCCGAAAGGCTTCCCCGAAGGAAAGCAACTGATGCAGAGCGGTGGCGGTCTGACTATCTTCCACGGAACGAAGGATACGCTGATTTGCGGTTGCTACGGACAGAACCCGTGGTTACTTTCTGGCCGCGTGCCCAATGCACCGAAGGTTTGCCGCCGTGTGCCGAAGGCTATGAATGGCGGTCATGAGATGGATTGGGTACGTGCTTGTAAGGAAAGTCCTTCCAGCCGCGTGATGCCTAAGTCTGATTTCTCCGAAGCGGGACCGATGAACGAAATGGTGGCAATGGGTGTATTGGCCATCCGTCTGCAGGGCCTGAACAAGACACTGGAATGGGACGGAGCCAACATGCGCTTCACCAATATCGGCGACGACGAGACATTGCGTACAGTCATCAAGGACGGCTTCAAGATACACAACGGCCATCCGAGCTTCGACAAGACATGGACAGATCCGGTAAATGCCAAGGCTTTTGCAGAAGAGCTCATCAAGCATAACTACCGTGAAGGCTGGAAGTTGCCCGATATGCCCAGATAAACATTAAAAAGAGTATCGGAACCAGGTTCCGATGCTCATAAACGAATACTAATCATTTAATTTTTCAGATTATGAAGAAAATATATTATTCTTTGGCTTGTTGCCTTATCGGAGGTATGCTCGCCTCTTGCGGTGGCGGTGCAAAGAAATCGAACGCTACGGAGGAAGCTGCAGCTCCTACTACTACTGCGGTGTCTTATTCCAAGTCTCTGAAAGCGCCTGAAACGGACAGCTTGAACCTGCCGATTGATGCGGACGGTTATATCACTATCTTTGATGGAAAGAGCCTGGACGGATGGCGTGGATACGGTAAGGACAAAGTGCCTTCCAGATGGATTATTGAGGATGGTTGCCTCAAATTCTGTGGAACCGGTACCGGCGAAGGACAGACCGGTGAGGGCGGTGACTTGATTTTCGCCCATAAGTTCAAGAACTTTGAGCTGGAACTGGAATGGAAGATTTCCAAAGGTGGTAACTCCGGTATCTTCTATCTGGCTCAGGAAGTTACTTCAAAGGACAAGGACGGCAACGAAGTGTTGGAACCCATCTATATCTCTGCTCCCGAGTTCCAGGTGCTGGATAACGCCAATCATCCGGATGCCAAACTGGGTAAGGACAACAACCGTCAGGCTGCTTCCTTGTACGACATGATACCGGCTGTTCCGCAGAACGCCAAACCTTTCGGCGAATGGAACAAGGCAAAGATTATGGTATACAAAGGTACTGTAGTTCACGGACAGAACGATGAAAACGTACTGGAATATCACTTGTGGACTAAGCAATGGACTGAAATGTTGCAGGCAAGCAAGTTCAGCGAAGAGAAGTGGCCCTTGGCTTTCGAACTGTTGAACAACTGTGGCGGCGAAAACCACGAAGGCTTTATCGGTGTGCAGGATCATGGCGACGATGTTTGGTACCGCAACATCCGTGTAAAGGTTCTCGACTAATTCCTTCTAAAAAGATAGTACTATGAGAATCAAACATATGATGATTTTGTCGGCACTGTGCTTATCCATGATGGCCACAAGCTGCAGCAGCCACAGCACGGAAACGGCGCCGGAAACGACGAAAAAGGAAGTAGCCATCCAGCTCTATTCTGTAAGAGACTTGGTGAAGGACGGCAGTAACCTCGACCAGATTCTGAAGGATTTGGCTGATATGGGCTATACCAGTGTGGAGGCCGCCAACTACAATGACGGTAAGTTCTACGGCAAGACTCCCCAGGAGTTCAAACAGATGGTGGAAAAGAGCGGTATGACCGTGCTTTCTTCGCACACTACCCACGGGTTGTCGGACGAGGAACTGGCTTCGGGCGACTTTACGGAAGCCTTGAAATGGTGGGATCAGTGCATTGCTGCCCATAAGGAGGCCGGTATGGAGTATATCGTGACTCCGTATCTCTCCGTTCCCAAGACATTGAAAGACTTGCAGACCTACTGCGACTATTACAATGAAGTGGGCAAGCGCTGCCAGGCTGCCGGTTTGAAATACGGTTACCACAATCATGCCCATGAATTCCAGAAAGTGGAAGACAAGGAGCTGATGCTGGACTACATGCTGCAACACACCAATCCCGAATATGTATTCTTCCAGATGGACGTTTACTGGGTAGTGCGCGGCCAGAACAGCCCGGTGGATTACTTCAACAAGTATCCCGGACGCTTCACCATGCTCCATATCAAGGATCACCGCGAGATTGGGCAGAGTGGTATGGTAGGTTATGATGCTATCTTCAAGAATACGGATACTGCTGGCGTGCGCCACATCGTAGCTGAGATTGAGAAATACAGCTGCCCCGTAGAAGAGAGTGTGAAGCAGAGTCTTGACTACTTGCTTGATGCTCCTTTCGTGAAGGCATCGTATAGCAAATAAAACATGATGGCGGCTATTCATTCATAAGCTCGGCCGCATCATTTTCTTGACGCGGGCACAACCGGATGAAGAATCCGGGGTGCCCGCGTTTTTTTACTTCCTTCCGAAGTCGGCCGGAATTTCCCCCCATTGCTTTGTCTCCCATTTTAGGATGCGGGTGGTGTAGGTGTTTTCGCGCAACCACTTCTCCGCACGTTCTATTAGGCGGAAAAGCTCTTCGGTCTTGGCGTCGCGCGGCAGTTTGGTTTTGCATTTTTTCTGTTTTATCCAGTTGATGGCGTTCACGCTGTCACTGTAGATGGGCATGTCGAAACCTTTCTGTTTCAACAAGGCAAGTCCGTGGACAATGGCGAGGAATTCGCCGATATTGTTGGTTCCATACATCGGCCCGAAGTGAAAGATTTCCTGACGGCTGGCGACGTGTACTCCCCGGTACTCCATGGCACCGGGATTTCCGCTGCAGGCGGCGTCTACGGCAAGGCTGTTTTCTGCGACGGCGGCAGGAAGGGGAGCGTCGGCGCCGGGAATAGTCTTGGCAGGAGAAGGGGCCGACCGCTTGATGTACGCGTACGGCGAAGAGGCAAAGGCTTTTTCCGCTTCCTCGCGTGATTCGAACGACTTGTATTTTGCTCCTTCGTAGCCTTTGGTCTGTAGTTGGCAGTCTGTCCAGGAAGTGTAGATACCCGGGCTGACTCCCGCCCATACGACGTAATATTTTTCTTTCTTCATAACTGCGGACAAAGGTAAAAAAGAAAATCCGAACAACTTAACTCTTTTATTTGTTTCTTTGTATGGCGGATATAAAAT
The DNA here is from genome assembly GCF_040227615.1 of Bacteroides sp. RTP31139st1_H2_RTP31139_211217. Lineage (NCBI taxonomy): Bacteria > Pseudomonadati > Bacteroidota > Bacteroidia > Bacteroidales > Bacteroidaceae > Bacteroides > Bacteroides sp. RTP31139st1_H2_RTP31139_211217. The sequence continues at coordinate 19,279 of NZ_JBCNZM010000043.1, forward strand.
AAATAAGAGAAAACTCAATAAAAAAAGAAAGGACAAAAAATGAAGAGAACATTTGCAGAAGCCATGGCGCATCGCCGTAGTTATTACTCTATCGGCAGCGATTTGTCGGTGCTGGATGAAGAAATAGTACACATTATTCGTGAAGCCGTAAAGAATGTGCCGTCAGCTTTCAATTCACAGTCTACAAGAATTGTATTGCTGCTGGGCGACGAACATAAGAAATTGTGGAACATTGTGAAGGAAACCCTGAAAGCACGCATCTCTGCCGAGGCTTTTGCCAAGACGGAAGCCAAGATTGACGGCTGTTTTGCTAGCGGACACGGTACTGTGCTCTATTTTGAAGACACTTCTGTAGTCAAGAAGCTGCAGGAAGCATTCCCTTCCTATAAGGATAATTTCCCCACTTGGTCACAGCATACCTCCGCTATGCACCAGTTTGCCATCTGGACTATGCTGGAAGATATGGGGTTGGGCGCCTCCCTGCAACACTATAACCCCTTGATTGACGACGAGGTACGTCGCACCTGGAACCTGCCCGACAACTGGATGATGATTGCACAGATGCCCTTCGGTACACCCACTGGTGAACCGGGAGAAAAGGAATTCGAAGATTTAAGCAAGCGTATCAAAATTTTTCTCTGATACAGAGGCGTTTTTAGCTTGGAATTGCTACCTTTGCAGGAAACCTGTAACTCGTAGCAGATATGATACGTATTTTCTTGACCGGCTACATGGGAGCCGGTAAAACTACTTTAGGAAAGGCTTTTGCCCGCGAAATGAATGTGCCGTTCATTGATTTGGACTGGTACATCGAAGAACGTTTTCACAAATCAATCCGTGAATTGTTCACCGAGCGGGGAGAAGCCTCTTTTCGTGAATTGGAGCGAAACATGCTGCATGAAGTAGGGGAATTTGAGGATGTCGTGGTCTCTACCGGTGGCGGTACTCCTTGTTTTTTTGACAATATGGAGTATATGAACGGTTGCGGGCAGACGGTGTTTCTGGATGTACACCCCGATATTCTGTTCCGCCGGCTCCGGGTGGCGAAGCAGCAACGCCCCATCCTGCAAGGCAAGACGGACGAAGATTTGCGCACCTTCATTGTGGAGGCGCTGGATAAGCGTGAGCCTTTCTACTCGCAGGCCCGTTATCGCTTTGATGCCGGTTATCTGGAAAGCCGCAGCCAGATTAGCGAATCCGTGCAACGGTTACGCCAACTTTTAGGACTTTAATCCCTTGTAAATGTGTATTTTTCAGTCCGAGGAGCTGGATATATTAGATTTATGTGTATTTTTGTCGCCCCCTTTATAAGACACACTATAGTGGGAAAATAGTAAATTGTAAATAGTCTAATAGTAAATGTACTGATGAGAAAATGGCGTATTGAAGATTCAGAAGAGCTGTACAACGTAACTGGTTGGGGCACTTCGTACTTTGGTATCAATGACAAAGGTCATGTTGTGGTGACACCGCGTAAGGATGGGGTTGCCGTCGATTTAAAAGAGTTGGTGGACGAGTTGCAGTTGCGCGATGTAGCGGCTCCGGTATTGGTGCGTTTTCCCGATATTCTGGACAACCGCATCGAGAAGGTGTCCTGCTGCTTCAGACAGGCAGCCGACGAGTACGGGTATAAAGGAGAGAACTTTATTATCTATCCCATTAAAGTGAATCAGATGCGTCCCGTGGTAGAAGAGATGATTAACCATGGGAAGAAGTTCAATCTGGGGCTGGAAGCGGGTTCAAAGCCGGAGTTGCATGCTGTGATAGGGGTCAATACAGACCCGGGTTCCCTCGTGGTTTGTAACGGATATAAGGACGAGAGCTTCATTGAACTGGCACTGTTGGCACAGAAAATGGGCAAACGCATTTTTCTTGTTGTAGAGAAACTTAATGAGTTGAATCTTATTGCCAAGATGGCGAAGCAATTGAAGGTGAAACCTAATATCGGTATTCGCATTAAATTGGCTTCCAGTGGAAGTGGCAAATGGGAAGAAAGCGGAGGAGATGCCAGCAAGTTCGGACTGACATCCAGTGAACTGCTCGAAGCGCTGGACTTCTTGGAGAAAAAAGATATGAAGGACTGTCTGAAGCTGATACATTTCCATATCGGCAGTCAGATAACCAAGATACGCCGCATCAAGAATGCTTTGCGTGAAGCTTCGCAATTCTTTGTGCAGCTGAACAAGATGGGCTTCAACATCGAATTCGTGGATACTGGTGGCGGTATGGGAGTTGATTATGACGGTACACGCTCTTCAAGTAGCGAAAGCTCCGTCAACTATTCCATCCAGGAATATGTCAACGATGTGGTGTCGACTTTCGTCGATGTTGCCGACAAACACGGGTTCCCTCATCCCAATATCATTACCGAGACGGGACGCAGCCTGACTGCCCATCACTCCGTGCTTATCTTCGAAGTGCTGGAAACGGCTTCCCTGCCCGAAATGGACGACGACTGGGAACCGGGAGAGGATGCTCACGAACTGGTGAAGGAACTGTATGACATCTGGGATAATCTGAGCCAGCGCAGTATGCTGGAACCTTGGCACGATGCGCAGCAGATACGCGAAGAGGCACTCGACCTTTTCAGCCATGGCATCGTCGACCTGAATACGCGTGCACAAATAGAGAAACTCTACTGGAGTATCTGCCGCGAAATCAACTCCATTGCCAGCGGCATGAAGCACTGCCCCGAGGAATTCCGCAAGTTGAGCAAGCTGCTTGCCGACAAGTATTTCTGTAACTTCTCGCTGTTCCAGTCATTGCCCGATTCCTGGGCTATCGACCAGATGTTCCCCATCATGCCCATACAACGGCTGGATGAAAGACCCGACCGCGAGGCTACCTTGCAGGATATGACTTGCGACTCGGACGGCAAAATTGCCAATTTCGTCAGCTCGCGTGCCGATACGACCACCCTGCCGCTGCACTCGTTGCGCGACAAGGAACACTACTATCTGGCGGTTTTTCTGGTCGGAGCTTATCAAGAGATTCTGGGAGATATGCACAATCTGTTTGGTGATACGAATGCCGTGCATGTGTCTGTCAATTCCAAAGGCTACACCATCGACCAACTGATTGACGGCGAGACGGTGGCTGAGGTGTTGGACTACGTGCAATATAATCCTAAAAAACTGGTACGTACGCTGGAAACTTGGGTGACGCAGTCCGTCAAGGAAGGGCGTATCTCTGTGGAAGAAGGGAAGGAATTCTTGTCTAATTACCGTTCCGGACTGTACGGATATACTTATTTGGAATAAAATGGAGAAACTGACTGTAATAAAGGTGGGTGGTAAGATTGTAGAAGAGGAAGCCACCCTCTATAAGTTATTGGATGACTTTGCAGCCATCGAAGGCTACAAGGTCTTGGTACACGGAGGCGGACGCTCGGCCACGAAGCTCGCTGCCCAACTGGGTATTGAAAGTAAAATGGTGAATGGCCGCCGCATCACTGATACCGAAACGCTGAAGGTGGTGACCATGGTGTATGGCGGACTGGTGAATAAGAATATCGTTGCCGGCTTGCAGGCGCGTGGTGTCAATGCACTGGGCTTGACGGGAGCCGATATGGATGTAATCCGTTCGGTAAAGCGTCCCGTGAAGGAGGTGGATTATGGGTTTGTGGGCGATGTGAAGCAGGTGAATGATGCTTTCTTGGCAGACCTCATTCATAAGGGTGTGGTTCCCGTGATGGCTCCGTTGACACACGATGGAGACGGGCACATGCTGAATACGAATGCCGACACTATTGCCGGAGAGACCGCCAAGGCTTTGGCAGGTTTGTTCGATGTAACTTTGGTGTTCTGCTTTGAAAAGAAGGGTGTGCTGCGCAGCGAAGACGATGATGACAGCGTGATTCCACAGATAACGCCGGAGGAATTTAAGCAATATGTAGCCGATGGAGTGATTCAAGGTGGCATGATTCCAAAATTGGAGAACTCTTTCGAGGCGTTGAATGCGGGTGTGTCCGAAGTCGTAATCACTTTAGCATCAGCCATCAACGGGAACAGTGGAACCCGTATCCGAAAATAATTCAAAAAAAACGGCAATAGGCTGTAACTTTCTGAATACTTAACCGTCAATTTATTAGAGATGCAAGAACTCAGCTTTCGCAATGACATTCTCCCGCTGAAGGATAAGCTCTTTCGGTTAGCCCTGAGAATTACGTTCGATAGGGCAGAGGCAGAGGATGTTGTGCAGGAAACGCTGATAAGGGTTTGGAACAAGCGTGACGAGTGGTCGCAATTCGGTTCTATTGAGGCCTATTGCTTGACTGTGGCAAGAAATCTGGCGATAGACCGTAGCGAGCGAAAAGACTCCCGTACCGTGGAGCTGACCCCCGAAATGGAGCAGGCCTCCGATGCATCGGGCCCTTACGAGAAGCTGGTGAACAAGGAACGGATGGCGTTGATACACCGGCTGATGAACAGACTTCCCGAAAAGCAGCGGCTGATTATGCAGCTTAGGGATGTGGAAGGTAAAAGCTATAAAGAAATAGCAGCAGTCCTGAACTTGACCGAGGAGCAGGTAAAAGTGAACCTCTTCAGGGCGCGGCAAAAAGTGAAACAAACGTTTATTGATATAGAAGGTTATGGACTCTAAATATATAGAACAACTCTTGGAGCGCTACTGGCAGTGCGAAACTTCTTTGGAAGATGAGGCTGAATTGCGTGCTTTCTTTAGCGGAAGCGATGTGCCCAAGCACTTGCTTCGCTACAAGGACTTGTTCGTATATCAGCAGCTTCAGCAGGAAGTGCATTTGGGTGAGGATTTTGATGCCCGGGTGCTTGCCGAAGTGGAAGTTCCGGTGGTCAAGGCAAAGCGCATGACATTGACCGCACGTTTCATGCCGTTGTTCAAAGCCGCTGCAGTAGTGGCAGTGGTCCTTTCTATGGGGAATGTGATGCAACATTCATTTTTCTCGGATGTAGAGGAGGTGGCCGCAGCCGATACTATCGGTAAACAGATTTCCGCACCGTCGGTAGCTCTTTCGGGAGATGTGGTCGTGTCTCATGAGAAGCAGGTAATGGACAGCCTGCGCCGGGTGGACAAGGAACTGGAAATCAAGGAATAGATATTTTCATTTGCTTTTAAAATAACATTTTCATTTGCTTTAAACATAATAATAGTTAGTGTGCTTTATTAAAACAACTTGAGGCTGTGAAGTTTCAATTCTCTCAAAATCTTATAAAAACTAACTAAAATAGAAGGGACGCCGCGTGATGCAGCGTCCCTTTGTTGTTCTTGCCTGTGGGTTACAAGGCTTTTTATTTAAGGGAGTTATTATTTACAGTATATATAGTTTGGAGTCTGCCGTTTTTTTTCTCAACTTTACTCACTGCAAATATATACAATGGAGAAGATGAGAAACATACTATACATCTGTATTATGCTTTTAGGCATTATGTGCTTTGTAGGCTGTAATGACTGTCATGGCAACAAAAAACTTTTGGCGCAGACCGACTCTTTGTTGCAGAGCCGTCCGGACAGTGCGCTGAAGTTGCTTAATTCCATAGAAAAGGATGTCGGGTTTTCAGAAGCGGAGTGGATGCAGTTCGTTTGGAACTGTGCGCAGGCCCGCTACCGTATGGGTATGTCATTGGCGGAAGATTCGCTGCTTCCTGAAGCGATACACTACTATCGTGAGCGGAAAGACTCTTCCCGTATGCTTGATGGCTACCTGCTTGAAGCCTCCTATTATAAATGGATGAAGCAGGAGGAACGCATGGATGAAGCGATTGAGAATGGCTTGGACTATGCCATAGCCCGGAAAGACACCTTCTGGCTTCTTCTTTTTTATCGGGGAAAGGCAGAGATAGCTTATCTGAGAAATGACCACTCCCAGGCGATAGAGTTGATGGAAAAGATATTGCAATATGCTGATAAGCTATCTGTCCGGGAACATTGCTCCATACTCTATGACCTGGGACTCAATATGGCGCTTGCCAACCACCCTTCTTCTTCGGATTACCTGGAACAGAGTATTGACATGGCATTGGCGGCAGCCGATACAGCTTCGGCCTGTCACTATCTGAGGAATTATGCCGCTTTTCTTGCCAACAGCCATGAATATACCAAGTCCAATGAACTGCTTCACCGGGTTAGACGGCTGATGCCTATGACCGACAACTATCCCATTCTGCAGGTAATCTTTGCTGAAAACTTCCTGAACCTTCATCAGTTGGATTCTGCCCGTTACTATTGGGAGCAGGCGTGGAACAATGAATTGAAGCAGGAAGAAAAGAGAGCCGAGGGCTTTTCTGTACGCAGTGCGCTGGCACAGTTGAAAACAATTCTGGACTATACTTCCGGGGCACCTTTGGACATTGTCACTTTCGGTAGGTTTGCTGATTCTGTCAGGAATGAGATGAGGGACCAGAATAGCGTGATAGAGCAACAGCTGGTGACCAGGAACAAGCTTCAACAGTTGAACTATGAGTTGATAATCAAACGGCAGAAGACACGGATGTATTCGATGCTGGTTGTTGTTGTGTTTGTCGGGGTACTTGTTTCCCTTACCTTTTATATCCGTAACAGACGGAAGCGCCTTGCCGAAGCCGAGGAACGTATTGATGCACTGACCCGCCTGCTGGAAGATGCCCAGAAGGTATCGGACAATCAGGAAGAGAATAGCGGTGCTTTCTTCAAGAAGCTGCTTCTTCAGCAGCTGGGTATCATACGGCTTGTTGCCAATACGCCTACCTCACAGAACCAGGCGTTGCTGAAACTTATTTCGGGCATCGGCAATAAGGAGATTCCGGTGGAAGGACTTCTTGCCTGGGCAGACCTTTATCCGGTAATTGATAAACTATACGATGGCTTTTATTCCCGCATGATGGAAAAGTTCGGACAGGTATTGTCTGATAAGGAAGTGCAGATATGCTGTCTGCTCTGTGCCGGTTTCTCCACGAAAGAAATCGGTGTGGTCACCCAACAGACAAGTGCAACCATCTACGTGCGTAAGACTTCCATCCGAAAGAAGATAAATGCAGGCGAAAAACAGGATATTGTGGAGTGCATAAGAGGCATTTAGACCGGAAGAGGCCGGATTAAGACTTTTATAATATGTCATTGTTGATAATCAGTGCTTTATGTGCTAAGTATTAAGACTTTTAATAGTGCGATTTAGTAGGAGTTAAGAGACTTCTTGCCTTAACTTTGCATCAAATCAAAAAACAGAAAGTCTTATGAAAAGTACATTCAGAACAATGGCAATCGCAGCGTGTTTCGCACTTGTATCTCTTACTTCATGTTACTTCCCCGGAAGCGACCAGTATAAAATAAAGTCGGCAACTAAGGAATATGTTAAGTCGCAGTTAGGCGAAGGTGAGAAATTCCGTTACGGATACCTGGAGCGTAAATGTGGTCGTAACGTAGACGGCAAATTTTGCAAGTATGCCGAAGTGCACTATGAGGTAATAAGCGCGTCGGGCGAAACTTCAGAGAAAATGCTCTTTCTGCTGATGTCGGAACATTGCGATTCCGTATTGGATATCTCGGAGGAGAGAGACAAGGAGTGGACCAATAAAGAAACTCTTTCGTCAGAAGAGATAAAGGCAATCATCGAGTCAGCTTTAAAAGACAAACTCTAAACACCGGCATTTATGAAAAAGATTCTTGTTATAGCTATCGTATGCCTGTTGGGTAGCTTTGCCGCAGCGGCACAAACAGTGAAAGTAAACGGTACAATTGTAGATGAACAGAACCGTCCGGTGGAATTTGTCAATGTAGCCCTGATTTCCTTGCCCGACTCTTCATTCGTTACGGAAAGCACCACTGATGGCAAAGGTAAATTTGCTTTGAGAGCCACTGCCGGTTCGGATTTCCTGTTAAGACTCTCTTATATCGGTTACGTCGGCGAACAGATTGTCATCAGGACTCCCCAAGGCACTGTGCAGATGGGAGACATTATCTTGAAAGAACAGTCGGTAGCACTGGACGAGGTGGTAATATCGGGCAGCAATATCACGCAGAAGGTAGACCGCATGGTTGTAGTACCCACCGCTACTGCCATGAAGAATTCCTATAATCCCTACGACCTGATGCTGAACCTTGCCATTCCGCACTTGAAGGTGGATGCTCTTGGTAAAGGCCTGGAAGCCAATGGCGGCAGCGTACAGACACGTATCAACGGTATTGTGGCTACCTCCACCGAAGTGGCAGCCCTCCTGCCCAAGGAGATTGTAAGAATAGAATTCATCGAAAATCCGGGAGAGCGCTATGGCGACAGCAGCCTGGGCGCTGTGGTGGACATCATTGTCCGCCGCCGCGAAACGGGTGGACTGGTCAATATACAAGCCACTAATGCTCCCCACATGTTGTTTAGCGAGGACAATGTGGTGGCAAAGTTCAATCATAACAAGTCACAATGGGGATTGTTCTATAACTTGTCTGCCCGTAACTTCAAAAAAACATATACGGATATAGACGAGACATATGTGTTGGAAAATAAGACGATACATCGTGTGCAGGAGGGGCTTCACGACCAAAACAAGCACTTTACCCACAATATCGACCTCTCTTACAATCTGACGGAGCAGGATAAGTACGTATTCAACGTCGTGTTCCGCAACAGTGTCTATGATGCCCCTTGCCTGAACCAGTCGAACAAGTTGTATGATGCTGCGGATGCCGATAACTATATCTTCTCCAGACTGAAGAACAAGCAGTCCAGCTACACTCCTTCGCTCGACCTTTATTACCAGCGTACATTACCGAAGAATCAGATGCTTACGATGAGCGTGACCGGTACGCTGATGCACACCGACAATAATAGGCTCTACCACGAATATACGCCTCAAGCCGAAGACCTGGCGATGATTGAAACAGATGTGACGGGGAATAAGCGTTCCATTATCGGTGAAGCCATCTACGACAAGCGTTTCAAGTTCCTCGTATTCAGCGCCGGATTGCGCCACTACCAGATGTATGCCAGGAACGAGTATGCAGGCTCTTCACCCGTCGTATCGGAAATGAACCAGGCAAAGACAGCGGCGTTTGCCGAGGTGCAGGGTAATATCAGGAAAGTGAGCTATGGTGTGAGTGCCGGACTGACCCGCTCTTATTTCAAGGAAGGAGGGGAGGAACATACCTACTATACCTTTACTCCCACTGTCCGTCTGAACTTCTCTCCGCACAAGAACGGCAACATCAACTATCGGTTCAATGTCGAACCCAAGATTCCTTCGCTCAGTGCATTGACCAATGTGGAGCAGGCGATAGATACCATCCAGATAGTACGCGGTAACCCGGCATTGGAGACTTACAGCGTTTTCAACAATACGTTGAACTATTCCTATATGAAGAAGAAGTTCGTCTTCATGCTGAATGTGACACATGGCTATCACAAGAATATCATCATGGAGAGTGTGTTTGCCGAGGGAGACAAGTTGGTTTCGATGAACGAGAACCAGCGTTCTGCACAGTTTCTGCGCTTTGGCCCTTCTTTCACATTCCGCGGACTGAACATTGGTAGTCTGAAGAATTTCCTGACGCTGAGTATAGATGGTGGATTTACACGTTACTGGTCTAACGGCAATACCTATACCCATACGTATAATGATTTCTATTACAACCTGGGTGCTGTGTTCAATTATAAGCAGTTCTCTCTGTTGGGACAATTCAGTAAAAGGGCGAACGAGCTGATGGGCGAAACGATTTATAAGGGTGAAAACCAGGCTGCTGTTTTAGCCACTTATACCCACAAGCGGCTGCAATTAGGAGCAGGGATGATGTTCCCGTTCACCAACAACTACAAGACGGGCAAGGAACGGGTGAGCAAAGTGGCGCCCTATACCTCGTGGAGTCATGCGAAAGAAATAGGACAGATGGCGGTTATCAAGCTGAGTTATAACTTCGAGTTTGGTAAGCGTTACAAATCATCCGGCAGACGCATCAATAACAGCGACAATGAATCGGGCATTCTGAATATAGATAAATGACAACTGTTCCCGTGCTTCGGAGGTGTGGGGTGATAAAAGAACGAAGGGCTTCCTCGCGGGAGTCCTTCGTTCTTTTTGCAGGTAATTATTTGAGAGAGAATTTAGTTTAGGTTTATAGTCATCAATCTGAGAATCTATGTTTTCTATGTTAGAGTTTATACAGTCCTTTCTTGGGATAGTCCAGTTCCGGATTACCCTTGTAGCCTACACTGCCGCTTCCGCTGGTGCGTACTTTCAGGAAATCTGTGGCATGGCACTTGATGTCGCCTGAACCGGCAACACTGGCAGATGCTTTCTTGGCAACGAAATCGGAAGCAAGCAAATCACCCGAACCTGCCACGCTGTATTCAGCTTCTTGGGTACTGCCGCTCAGGATGGCGGTACCCGAACCGGCAACGGATGCTCTGGTGAAGTTGGCGGTTACGTTATTCAGCTTCATGTCACCTGAACCTGCAACGGATACTTGGAGGTCATTGCAAGTGATGTTGCTGCTATTGATGTCTCCCGAGCCTGCGATGGAAATATCGAGGTCTGTGCAGGAGATGTTGTTTCCACTGATGTCACCCGAACCAGCCACAGAGATTTTGATGTCATCCGTCTTCAGTCCGTTTTTCAGTTCCACGTCTCCCGAACCTGCCACGGCAATGCCGTTCAGCTTTTCTGCGGACACACGTACTTCCAGTTTATTATAGGATACGCTGACGTTCTTCTTGAAGCCGATGTAGAGGGTATTGTCCTTGACACGGATATCCAGTAAGTCTACAATGTTGTCCGAGGTGTATACTTCCACTGTCGGTTTGCCGGACTTCTGCGTGTAGGTCACGTCGGGGCTGCCGGCTACACTCAGCTTGGTGAAGTTGTCCACTTTTATGTCTTTGGTTACATAATTCTTGCTTGCCTTGACCGTCTTGCTGCCGAAGCCTCCGGAACGGTATGTGTGTTGTTGTGAACAAGCGGTTGTACTGAATGCCAATAAGGCGATTGCGATAAATGTTGTTAGAGCTTTCATATTCTTTTGTTTTTTGTGATTCAGTATTTATTAGTTAGACGTGATCTACCTTGAAAAAGTTGCATATAAAAATGCTTTTTTCAAAGGACGCTCGGTCATCATACTTTAATCAATTATTGTGCCATAAGTGTAAAATGTTGATTATTAAAGGATAGTCGCTTTTGTGTAGTGTTCATTATCGGACACTCCGTCCGCTTTTGTCAGGTATTTGCTTGCGTTTTTGGACGATTCTTTGTTCATTTGCAAAGCCTCTTCCCGCCCCTTTCCTATGGGAGAGGCTTTGATTTATGACAGTAAACCGCATTATAGAAGATAAAGAGCTTGGTCCTTTGTTTGTCCGGGTCAATGCCCGGGCACGGCGTCTTACTTTCCGTACAAAGGAAGATGGAATTTACGTGACTGTGCCTCCCCGGACTTCTCTTGCCGAGGTAGAGAGTGCCATCGAGCAGCTTCGTCCGCGTCTGAAAGCTGCCAGACAGAAGCTGGTCAGAAAGCTGATTGATTTGGATTACCGCATTGATACGGAGTTCTTTAAACTGACGTTGGTCAGCGGACAACGGGAACGGTTCTTGTCCCGTTCGGAATTGGGGGAAATGCAGATAATCTGTCCTCCTGATGCCGATTTCTCGGATGAGAAGCTGCAGGCTTGGCTGCGCAATGTAATTGAGGAAGCTTTACGGCGAAATGCGAAAATTGTTCTTCCGCCCCGTCTGTATATGCTTTCCATGCAGCACAACCTTCCTTACAAGAGTGTGAAGATAAATTCCAGCAGCGGGCGTTGGGGAAGCTGTTCGGCACAAGGCAATATCAACCTTTCCTATTATCTGGTACTTCTTCCCAAGCATCTGATAGACTACGTGCTACTGCACGAACTGGCACATACCCGCGAGATGAATCACGGGGAGCGTTTCTGGGATTTGCTCGACCGGATGACTGATGGAAAGGCACAAGCATTGAGAGCGGAGCTTCGGAAATATCAAACGAAAATAAATGGTTAGAGATTAGTATGGACGGTAAGTAGTTCCTTGTTTTACAGACAGTGATACTGCAAAACTACTGCATACCTCTTGCACTGTCACTGCACTCCTTTTGCAGTGCTGCTGCAACACCTTTGCAGTGACACTGCAACTGTTTTGCAGTAACGCTGCAAAAGGAGTGCAGTATCGCTGCAGTGTCACTGCAGGAGTTGTGTAATGTCTTTGCAGTAGCACTGCAAAAGTTATGTGATGTCTTTGTAGTGGCTGTTGGTAAGCCAGGAAAAAGCTTGTTGACTCCGAAATATGAGAGCAAAATGCTTCACAACTTTTTATCCCTAATTTTTTGCCAGCTGCTTCACCTCTTCCCCTTCCTTCTCGAACCGGTATTCGCCCCCTTTTTCGCTTAGCTCAAATAAGGAAAGCTTTTCAGTTGCATTGTTTACAATCATGAGTGCGTTTTGCTCGGCAAAGCGTTTCACTTCGATGGTGAAAGGTTCTTCTGCAATGGTGCGGTTCACCAGCAGGCTGTCGTTGATGAATATGGAAGTGGAATCTCCGGCAAATCCTTTCGTCAGTGTGATGGTGTATGTCTCGATGAAGTTGCGTTCTCCTTCTTTCCGTTGTTGCAGCCTCATGCTCATGTAGACAAAGATGACAACTACAAAAATCACGGCGAAAGCAAGGATGCCGTTGCCTATCATAAACTGCTTGTTGGTATTCAGTCGGTGTGCCATGGATAAAAAGTTTTTTTAAGAATGGTACAAATGTAATGAATAAATTTGAACCGACTGGTTTTTTACTTGCTGTATTCGCTCGGCGTCGCCCCGAATTGTTTCTTGAAGCTGGTCGAGAAATGGGACAGTGTACTGAATCCCGTCATGTCCGCTATCTCTGAGATGGTATATTTCCCTTCCTTTATCAATTTGGCGGCACGGTTCAGCTTGTAGGTCTTGAAGAATACGCTGGGGTTCTCACCCGTCAGCCCCTTTACCTTGTAATAGAATTTGGTGCGGGAGATTTTCAGCAGCTCGGTCATGCGCGCCACGTCCAGTTCCGGATTGGAGAGTTCGTTTTCCATCAGGTGGTAAAGTTCGGTCATGAAGGTGTTGTCTTGCGGGGAGAGCACGTTCTCCTCAATCTCATCCGTTTGGGTGGAACGGCTCAGGAGACTGCGCACTTTCTCACGGTTCTTCAGCTGGGATTTGATAAGCGCCAGCAGGTAGTTGGGCTCGAAAGGTTTCGTTACGTAGGCATCTGCACCGGTATTCAGACCTTCCACCTGGTTCTCTACAGTAGCTTTGGCTGTTACCAGTATCACGGGGATGTGGCATAGTTGCAAGTCTTCCTTTATCTGTCGGCAGAGGTCGTAACCGTTTCTTCCGGGCATCACTACATCGCTCAGTACGAGGTCGGGAGCTTCTTCGCTCATGGCTTTGAAGGCGCTGTCGGCATCGAAGCGGCAGACAACGTTGTAGACGGGAGAAAGCAGGGCCTTCAGGTAGTGGGCCACTTCCGTATCATCGTCTACCACCAGCAGGGTTTGCTTTTGTTGCCGGATGCTCTCTGTGTTTTCCAGTTGATACTGTTCTTCCGTTTGTATCGGAAACGCCTTGTTCTGTTCTTCTTCGGGGAGGGTACATTCTTCGGGGGTATAGGAGAGGTCATTCACCGGCAGCAGCAGGGTGAAGACGGCTCCGCTTCCTTCGGTACGGTTACCGGCTTTCAGGTAGCCGTGATGCAGCAGCGCCAGGCTGCGGGCGTAGTACAAGCCGATGCCGGTTCCCCAGTTATAGGTGCCTTTGGATTGATTGTCCAGTTGGTAGTAGCGTTCGAATACCTTCTCCAACTGTTCCTCGGGGATTCCGTTCCCGCTGTCGGCCACGGCAACTTTGACGTATTGCGTGTCGATGTCTTTGTCGGTCAGCGTAAAGAGACGCGCAGCCTCTTCGCGGGTAATGACGTCGAAGCACAGTTCCACTTTCCCACCGTTCGGAGTGAACTTCAAGGCGTTTGAAAGCAGGTTTCCTACAATCTTGTCCAGCTTGTCCACGTCCAGCCACATGAGGAAAGTATCCTCCAGGCCATAAGTGTTCAGTGCGATGCCTTTCTCGTTGGCGTTGATGCGGAAAATATCTACAAAGCGTTGCAGTTGCGAGATGATGTCAGTCCGTTTCACTCGCAGCTTCAGGGTGTCATTCTCCAGTTTGTTGAAGTCCATCAGCTGGTTCACCAGACGGAGCATGCGCCCCACACTGCGTTGTACGATGTAAAGCAGTTGTTTGTTTTCTCCCTCTATCTTGGGACTTTCGCAAAGTTGTGTCACCGGGCCCGAAATCATGGTGAGCGGGGTGCGGAACTCGTGCGAGATGTTGGCAAAGAAACTCATGTTCATGCGGTTCACCCGTTGTTCCTGCTCCTTCTCAAGTTTGGCACGCCGGGTGGTTTCTTTTTCCTGCTTGATACGTAGCCAGGCACGGATGAAGATACCGATGATGGCGGCGGCAATAAGCAGATAGATACACCATGCCCACCACGTTTGCCAAGGGGCGGGCTTTACGATGACGCGTATGGAATTCTCCCTTTCTACAATGC
>NZ_JBCNZM010000044.1:0-25369 GCF_040227615.1 Bacteroides sp. RTP31139st1_H2_RTP31139_211217
TTCTTCCTTCGACAGCGACAAGCGGATGTCATTGTCATTACCGAAAGTCACTTCGACAAATTCTCTCCCGTTTCTTACCACAGGAGAAAGTTTGATTTTGGGTTTTGGAGTATATATTTCCATGTTTTTTAAATTTTACCGGTCCCACTCGTTCAGGATTTCTCCGCTTATGATATCATATCGTATCCAGTGTCCCGTCTCGCGTCCCTCGGTGTATTCGCCTTGGACTGCGATATCGTCCCGGTCGATTTCTTTCCACGAACCGTGCTTGTAGCCGTTCTTGTACGAGCCGGATTTGTAGGCGTACAGCTTGCCATGTAGGTGGGCCGTGTATTCGTAGGGGCCGTCCAGTTCGCCGTTCTTATAGTGGCTGACGGTTTTGCTGACCCATCTCTCGGTGGTATCCTCGCTGATTTTCCATTGTTTTCCCTCTTTCCGGTCGTCGGTATAGTTTGCCTCGTAGATCTGCTTGCCGCTTTTCGGGTCAAAGCGTTGTTCCTTGCCGTTCCGCTTGCCCTGCCTATATTCCTGAACCATGTCCGGCTTCCCGTCGCTGAACCATGTCCTTACCGTACCGTCTATCTTCCCGTACTGCATGGGTGCTTCCCGTTGCGGTGTCTTTCCGTCCTGATGATAGGAAACGAACAGACCATGCCGTCTGCCGTCGGTATACTTGCCCTTTTCCCGCAGGCTGCCGTTGCGGAAACGCCTGTACTCGCCCTGCATAACCCCTTTGGAAAAATGCACTATTTCCTCATCCTGCCCCCGCAAGATACGGAATTTGCCCGATAGCGGACGTTTTCCGCCCTTCAGATAATGGACGACTGTTCCATGCTGTTCGTCCGTGGTGGTTCGCAAGTCACCGGATTCCACGATCCGCTGTGCGAAGGCAGAACAACACAGCAGCGTGAGAACGATGGCCGCAAGCATTTTTCTTATGTTTCCCTTTACCTTTCTCATTCGTCCGGATATTCAAGTTTCAATGTCATGCCGTCCAAAGCGATGCCTTCGCTAAGCGTGATGGCAAGTTTCTGTTCTTCGGAGCATCCTATGGTTTCCCCGTCCTGCAAGGTGACATCATCCGACAGGATATAATGCACGATGTCCATTAGGAAATCACGGATGTCACTCAGATCGGCAGGGGCATACACTTCGATTTCCTCTTTCCCGAATTTTCTCAGTCCGTAGGTATAGATGCCGGGGATTCCTTTCTGTGTGCGGTAGATGCCGAACCATACCCAGTCCATGACGGGCAGTTCATCTTCTTGCAGGAGTGCGGCCATATCCCTGTAAAATTCGGGTTGGAACACCATACCGTCGGTATATACCGCTGTAGCGTAGGACTGTTTCAGGCAGGAAGACGTGGCTCTGGTGAACAGTTTGGCTCTCTCCAGCAGGTTGGATTGGTCTCCGGTCACGGATACGAGGATATGAGCCTCGTGTTGTCGTGCCACTTCTGTTGCATCTTTCCACAGGTAGTTGCCCTGTGCATAGTGTTCCGCTTCTCCGTTGGGTACGGGACCGGGCATGATGGCTATTGCCAATGTCATGCCGCTGAACATTCCGACAAGTACGTCCCCGTTGTCGTCGTCATCGGTAAGGACGATTCCCCAGTCTTCCTCGAAGTCATGGATGAACTGTTTCTTGTCCCATTGATTTTGTGAAAGCAACACGGACGAGACAAAGCATCCTTTGATATTATCCTTTTCCATATAGTTCTTTCTTTTTGAGTCGTCAATTATTGAAGATTCTTGCGCAAGATAGGTATTTTACCCTGATTCCTTGGTACTTTCATCTGTTAATATACGATAAATGCAGGCCCTGCCTGTGACTTTACAGATAAAGGTTGCGCTCCGTTCAATAGATGCGCACATACTGTACTTCCCCGTCAAGCAGTTCAACATAGCGGTTGTCGGAAAAGCGCAATGTCTCCAGAGTCCTGCCTTCCTTCTTGACTTCCGATTTGTGGTATGGTTCGCCCCACGCGGCGATGACCATTTCCCTCGTCATGCCGGTATCGACCTTGCGGAAGGCAATCAGCTTCCCGTATTTCTCGCCGTACCGTTTTTCCAGCTGGCCGATACGTGCCGTGCTTACAAACTCGTACACCTCGTCACCGCCTATAGGAAATGCTTCCACACGGACACCGTCAGCACCTTCCATCAGCAGAAACGCCCCATCACTGTTCATCTTCAGGCCGATGTCCACACAACGGTACTCCGCACCTTCAGCCGGGGTGATTACCTGACCGTCCTCGGTCTCGACGGCCTTGGCAAGTGACAGGAATGTCTGTCCGACAAAGCGTTTCAGTTTCTCATAATACCCTATACAGGTCATGCTCAGCGGATACCTGAATGGGTTGTAATACATCTCATCACCGCTTTCTTTTTCACGGAGCAGCAGGCAGCATCCAGCCGACAGGTAGTCTGTCTTTGTCCAGACCTTCACTACCTCGTAATATTTCCCCACTACCTCTTTAGAAGGGGTGGTACTGATGTTGACCGCCTTGTACACCGTTCGGTCATCCCCGGTAAGGAAATTGACCGTGTAGAAAGCATCCCAGTAGCCGTTCCTGTCATTTTTTACCCCATGCATGTACAGGGTCTGTCCCGGAAGGGAAGTGAAACTCCGCTTCTCCACGTTCGTCAGGCTGTCATAGGGGTGGGCATTTGTCACCGTGTACTCTTTCAGTCCATCGTTCTTGGGAACGATGTTAAGCTGTGCATGGGCATACATCACCGTGCACAGGAAGAAGGTTATAATTGGAATTGTTTTCATACTCAATCACTTTTTAAGTTTACAGGTGGCATCCGGGAAAGAGCACTCAGCTATTTGCCGGAAATAGAGAACAGGTACAGAGACAGTCCTATCCCGACGGCAAGAATCACTCCCAGCCAGAACCGGAAAGTTTTCGGACCGAGCAGATTCATCCAGAAGTTACCTCCTGTACTACCCGGACGGGAATACGTCCACTTCCAGCCACAGATGACACCGACAAGCCATATCAGAAGCAGGCCCGCCACGACCAGATAGCCGTAGCGGGGTTCCTGCTGTATCAGATTCGGAAAATCCTTTATTTTATCCAACCATTCCATATCTCACCGGTTTATTTTTTCAAGAGCGCCGCAAATTCTTTAAGCTGTGGCAGTCCGTCAAAGAAATCAACGTCAAATTTGGCCGTTGAGCCGTTGGCGAGGGTGATTGTCAGAATACCATTGTCGTAATTGTAGTTTGAACTGGATATTTCCGACAATGTAAAAGAACGCATCTCAACATTTCCTTTCACGATGACCGGGTATGTCACCTTATCGCCGTCAACCGTGATGATACAGCTTTTGGCAGCCAACTTGCGGGCCTTATGTATCTTCCGCCAGGCTCTGAACAGCATGTACAGTCCGACAAGGGCAAGGATGATGGCTGTTGGTAACGGTCCGAGGATGCGAAGTGTACCGACTTTTATACCGAAAGGATAAACTACCGGTACTATTATCAGTCCGGCACCGACAAGGATTTCAGTCAGATTGTCCTTGATGGACGATTTGGAAGAATAATTGAATGTAGCCATATTCGGATATTAGTGAAGTTATTCGTTCGGTGATATTATTTTATGAAAAAGTACCAGATAAGCAGAGCCGCGGTGATGATTATGGACAGGACCGTCATGGCCGACCTGTATTTTTCGACAGCAGGCGATTCCTGCGGAGCTTCAAATTCCAGTATCGTAGGTGCTTGGCCTATCGCGCTATTAGGAATAGCCTCTATCTTGAACTCGTTGGGCTGTTTTTCAATGCCGATCAAGGCATAGGCACAATCAAGCTGATTGGCCTTTCTTGGCGAGAATACCGATTTGCTGAACAGGATGACGCCGTCATAATGATCGCTTATTTCCATTACCGAATCCATATCCCGTTGTCCTGTCAGTATATGACGGCCTGTATCAGGATCTACTATGTAATAGTCATAGCCACAGGACTGTACGGAATCATAACGGATTTCACCGATTTCCAGCGTATCCACTTCAGCCTTGATGCTCTGAAGGGTGGCCTCGTCAATTTCAGTCCCTTTCAACGGGCAGGCATACAGGCAATAGCGGCTGTCTTCGTGCATCACGGTTCTGATGGGATAGAGGTTTACTACTTTGCGGTTTTCCAGTTTGAGGTATGTCTTAGACAATTTGCCGATTGCTTTCCCGTTATAACCGGCCGGAACAGCACCTCCTTCAAGAATGGCTGACAGATTTTTAAGTTCGCTCATGTTGTAATTCTTTTTATTCGTTTTCGATTATTGTTGATTATTTGATTCCATTTTCTACAGTGAGACAGAAGTTCACCTCCCTGTACAGTTGTTCCAGCAGATGTTCGTCATCCAGCGACTTCCTGCCGGGACGTAAGAAACCGTCCGGAGTGTCGGATGCGTAGTAGAACATGTTCCCGTTGAAGGAGAGCATCAGGTCACGGCTGAAGGATTTCCGCAGGGCGGTCAGCTTCCGCATCATCGCCGGGGTGAGCACCATGCGGGCTTCCACCTCGTCATCCGCGTACACGGCAAAATGCCTCTCGAACTCCGGGTCTTCCAAATGTACGAATTTTGCCCCGTACTTTTCCTTCATTCCCTGGATTGTTTGCGCCAGGTAGCCGATTTTGTTTTCCAGATGGTCGGGCAGCAGCATCACGTAGCCCCTGAAGGTGCGGTTCAGCTTGCAGCACCCGAACATGCCCCTGAAACTGTGCATCGTGCTCTCTATCCTGACTCCGAATATCGGACGGATAAAATACTGGTACGGCACTTCAAGGAAGTTGAAGGCCGAGAAATCTTTCGAATTGGCTGAAGTCACACCGGCATCCACGACAGTCATCATGTCATTTCCGACGGGAATGTCAAGACGGCCGTAACAGGTCGAACTTACCGAATTGCCCGATGACAATGCCGTTCCGAACAGGCGGCTGTCCGCAAAGACTTTCGGCTGTATGGAACCGGAAGGATTGTACCTTGCTCCCGGGAACAGCAGGTAGATGATGTGGGCCATCGTGTAGGTTTCCCTCTTGTTCAGCGCGGCAAAACATTTCATGAATGCGAAATGAAGTACAAAAAATACGGCAAAGCCTATCATGAGGTATTTTCCCGTGGTGACGGAAGTCTCATAGTCAGTACGGTCCACGAGGAATCCGCCGAAGATACAGAAACCGAACCACACGACGGTACACAGATAGACAATGGAGGTCAGGATGCGGAACACAATCCGGAGCATCCTGATACGGGACATCTCTTTCTTCATGTGAAGGGAAATGCCCTTGAAATCTATATTCTGACTTTCTTCCATGCTTTACTTGAATAATTCTCCCACTTTCACTTCCTTGATCTCACTTTCCGGGAACTCTATCAACTCCTGCTGCTCATGCTTGCGCCAGGATGCGATTATCGACGACGGAAACATTTCAATGTAATTGTTATAATCGGTAGCAGCGGCATTGTAGGTGCGCCGGATTGCCTGCAGCTCATTCTCCATGTCCTCGATCTGGACCTGAAGATGAAGGAACTGCTGGTTCGCCTTCAGCTCCGGGTAGTCTTCCACCGCCACATTCAGTCTTGACAGAAGCGAGGACATTTCCGTACCGCTTTTTATCTGCTCGGACTCTGTAGCGTTCGAAGCCCTTGACCGCAAATCGGCAATGCGGGTGAGAATCTCATTCTCGTGCCCCATGTATGCCTTTACGGATGCGACAAGATTGGGGATCAGGTTATTCCTCTGTTTGAGGACCACGCAGATACCGCTTCTGCATTGCTTGACCCGGTTCTTCTTTGCAATAAGGCTGTTGTTAGTGAATACTGCCCATAAAATAATTATGAGCAGTACCACGATAATACATATAACGGCTATAATCATATTTTCAGATGGATTTAGACATACAATTCAGCCGGTATGACTCTGATTGTCCCTTCCCAGTAGAAGTGGGGGACGATGCCGTCTGAAGGAAGATAGCCTTGGGGAAGTTCCTTGTAATAAAGGACAAGTTTCCTTACTTCCACATCGGCGCCTTCCACGATTTCACCACTCAGTTTCACGGTTGACCAGCAGTCCTCCTCCTTGGCAAGACTGACTACGCCCTCACATCCGGGAGCTACCGGCTGCCTGCCTTCACACATGTTGCGCAGCTTTTCCATCACTCTCTTCAGCCATTCCACATCGTTCATGTGTCCCTTGTCCAGTGCGTATATGCCAATACCATGGAAAGAGTCGTCCTTGTGCTTCACGCCTTTCCACGCCTCTGCCGGGGCACTGACAATCCCCGCGTAAACGATATATCCTTCCGTGAATTTTCTCAACCACTTGCTTTTGCCCAGCCATGGTGCCTTTCCTGCAAGTTTCTTGAAGAACTCGGTCTCAGAACTGCGTGGCGTCTGCATGTACGGTTTCATCTTGTCAAGCTGTGTCGGGTTCTTGTACAGTTCCCTGTCTCGCTTGGCTTCTTCGGCCTCCTTTGCACGCCGTGCGGCCAGTTTCTCCCTGTATTTACTTACGTCAAGACCTTGTGCTTCCATTTGGTCAAGATCATTCTCTGTCATGGTTTTCTCCCATTCTGTTGCTGCATTTTTGAAAAGTGCCATAATCGTAAAACTTTTAAGATATTGTTGATCCTATTTTTTTCGGATTCTACCATTCGATTGCCTTCCAAGGGGAATCTTCTTTATTGAGAAGCGCTCCCACGACTTCATCCGCAGTCTCGTAGTCATCTGTTTCGCCTCTCCATATTCCGCGTCCCACGGCAAAGCTGTTGCCGTATTCTTCCCACGAATTGAAGGATTCCTTGGCTATGCCGGCAGTGGTTCTGATGGCTTCCCACATTTCGTCTTCATTGATGTAGCCGCAGATGAAAGCCCAACGGGCCATGTTCACGGCACGTACAAAGTCCCATGCCAGCACGGTTTCGGGCAGGTCCGCTTCCGTCGTTTCATTTACTCCCATTACAAATTCAGCTATCGTGAACGCATCGCCGATCTTGCTGTCCTCGTCCGCCTTTTCTTCCTCGGTGATGGCCTCGATTCCACGCTGGCGGATTTCAGTCAAGGCCGGATCCGCACCGGCATGTTGGCCTTCGTTCAGCAGCCATGAGATGGTCTCCAGGGCACTCTTCCTGTCAGTAACTTCCCACCATTCCTCAAGCATTTCCTTAAGGGTGTCCGTGCCTGCTGTACTTTCAAGGGAGTCCACGTTGTCATCGTTGTATAGGAACAGAGGTGCCCCATAAGCCAGAAGTCTGTTCTGTTCAGGTGTCAGGCTGTTGTCGCCCTTGCGGGTGATTTCCCAACCTGCATATACGTCAAAACCGTCCGAGAAATCCGGTAAACCTTCCGGCATGAATCCGGCATTCATTGCCTGCTGCATCATGTTCCCTGCGAACTCGATGTTTTTGCTGTAGGTCTCCATTATCGCCTCGGGATCCTGGGCGGATTCTGCCATCATCTTTGCCTGGTATGCCTGTGCCTCCGCAACTCCCGGGAACATCTCGGCCGAGTCCTGCATCAGCTTTTCATGCATCTTCATCAGGTCGGTGCCTTCAAATCCGGGTACGTTGCCATACAAGGCTTGCGCCTGTTCCAGTGCTGCTTTCATGGCCTGAGCCTGTGCTTCTCTTGCGATTTCCTCGGGTGTCTGAGGTGTCTTCTTGGTTTCTTCTGCCATATCTTTCTAATATTAAATTTGTTAATGAATATCTTACCTGTTTATTCCGCTCCGTTTTCAAGAAGTTTTTCCACGATTTCGTTGAAGCCGCGCTCTCCTGCATAGTACAGGGCGGTGTGCTGGAGGTTGTCTGAGATGCTAACATTCGCGTGAAATTCAAGCAGGACGGACACAAAATCGTTGTGGCCCTCCTTGGCTGCAAGAATAAGCGGGGTTTCCCCGTTGTCATTCTGTGCGTCAACCGCAGCTTTGGCCTTCAGCAGAGCCTCGCCTATAAAGCGGTTACCTGAAATGGCCGCGTAATGTATCGGGGCATTGCCGCTCAGCATAGCTTTGCCGGGATCGGCTCCGGTCCCGAGAAGAAGGTTGACCATGACAAGATTCCCCTGCATACAGGCGAGTATCAGCGGAGTCTCTCCGCCGTCATTCGTCGAGTCAAGCATGGACTTGTCTGACAGGAGCAGCGTGCGGACAATTTCACCCTGTCCGTTATACACGGCCTGATGAAGCGGGGTGTTGCCACGTGCATCCCGGTCATTCCCGCACGAGAGTCGGGCGACCACTTCCCGCAGCCCGTGGGCTGTGGCATAGTCGATGGCCTTGTGGCCGGAGGCATCGGCGACCTCCGTATCGGCTCCCTGATCCATCAGGAAAAGGGCGGCATCTGTACGCTTGTTGTCAAGCAGGCATATTAGCGGGGTTCGTCCTTCATTGTCCGTCACGTTGATGTCGGCCCCCTTCTGGAGCAGCTTCCCGAGGATTTCCTTGTTGCCGCTCCGTGCCGCCGCGTGGAGCGGGCTTTCGGAACGGTTGTTGATACATGACGCGTCGGCATCGTTGTCAAGAAGCAGAGCCACTATGTCCCTGTAACCTTTCTGACAGGCATAATAAAGAGCAGTGTTTCCTTCCTGATCCCTTTTGTTGATGTCAATTCCTCCCTTTTTCAGGAATATCTGGACAATGCTTTTCTGCCCGTTTCGGCAAGCATTGAGAAATGTCTGGTTGTTGTCCATATATCTTTGTTTAAGAATATTTCAATAATAGTCTTACGAGATTGTCATTGTTGTAGTCTGCCGCCACGTCCATGGCCGTTTTGCCTTCATTGTTTACGGCATTTACGTCAGGCAGCTTGAAGTCCAGCAGGAGTTCAATCGCTTTCTGTGCCATGCTGTCACGACAACATGCCGCCACATAATGCAGGAGGGTGTTTCCCCGGTTGTCCGTCTTGTTCACGTCAGCTCCGGCTTCGAGAAGCTTTTCGAGGATTTCCGTGGGGTCGTCAGAACCGGCTGACCAGCCGTAAGGCACATATTTTTCGTTCGCCTTATGACCACCGAAGAGAATCATCATGGGAGTTTGGCCGGAAAGATTGGCGGCGTTGGGGTCGGCCTTTCCCTTGAGCAGCCAACCGAATGCCGTTTTACCCAACCTGTAGCCGGTATGGCGGCAGGAAAGGGCAAGTGCCGTGTTGCCTTCCGTATCAACAGGAAGCTCGGGATTCCAGCCTTTTTCCTTCATCAGGTCAAGCAGCCCCTTGTAAACCTCGGTATCCTTGCAGAAATAGTCCTTACTCACCCATACCGAAAAAGCCGTCTCTTCATTCGGGAAACGGTAATTCGGATTCGCTCCGCCGTTCAGAATCATGGCCGGAGCATCCTGTATGCTGTCAAACCAACTGAACGCACAAGCGAGGGGCGACTTGCTTTCAAAGTCATACATATCCTTGTGCTCACACACCGTCTGCAGGTCTGCACCCGAACGCAGAATGGCATCCAGTGCCTCCATATCCTTCATGTACATAGCCTGGAATATGTCCATGTTGCCGTGCAAGGCCGAAAGTTCGTCAACATCGGGGTCGCTTCCGGAAAGGAAGGCCGCGATCTTCATCGCCTTGTTCTCTATGGCGGCATCCCAGGCTGTCTTTCCACTGTTTGACTTGTCTTCCGGATCGGCCTTGTCTTCTTCAACAAGCCTTCTGGCAAGTCGGTAGGCGGTTTCGCCATCATCCTCCAGCCTTGCAATCCTGCTCCTGATTTCCTCTATCTTGTTTTCGGGGTAACGGTATTGTACGGATTCGTCCAGTTCCTTTTTCGCGAACCGGATATCCCTTCTGATGTCGCCTGAAGCGGCACAAAAACCGAAAAGCACGTTCTCGCCGTTAAGGTCGGTTGAGTTGACGCGTGCTCCGGAATCTATGATCGCTTCCGCCATCTTGAAATGACGGTTCCTTATGCACTCGATAAGGGCCGTCGTATTCTTGGCCGAACGCGGTATATTCGCTCCTTGTTCTATGAGCATGACGGCTATTTCTTTCAGTTTGTCTTCATCTGCACAGCCGGCACTGGTTCTGCCGAGGATATGAATCGGGGTGGAACCGTTTGCATCCTTCGTGTTGGGTTCGGCATCACGTTCAAGAAGTATCTTGACCCCCTCCGTGTCTCCATACTGGCAGGCAAGATGCAACGGAGAACGGTCTTCGTACTGTTCGTCGCTGTCATCGACGGGCACTTCCCGGAGCGCCTGATGAATTGCATCCTTCGGCTGACTTGTCGAATAAAGTCTGTATATGTCACTGTATTTCATGGTTGTATGTTTTTTATCAGTTCTTCAATGTGTTGATATTTATTGCCCAAACGGGCGTGGATAGTCCGCACCTCCGTGTGCAGGTGCAGTCTGGCCGACACTTTCGCTTTCAGCCTCAACAGTTGTACGGCGGCGAGGTTATCGGGAGCATCCTCCGGCATGGGACAACCGGCAGGGCTTTTTTCGTATTCCCAGCGGAGGACGGCTTCCGGCAGGTTTTCCGGCAGACGTTCCGTTAACGGTGGCAGCAGCCTCTCCGCTTCCAACAGCAGGGAACGGCAGTCATTATACAGAGAAAGGTAGTAGTAGCATAACGCCTTGTTGTAAAGTGTCGGCAGGTCAGACTTTCCTGCCTGCGTGAAACAGGAGAAGGCAAAGGCATATTCGCCACTTACCATATAGGTAATACCTGCGGAAAAAAGTTCTTTTTTCTGGGATTCAGGCATGGTTTGTTTATTTCCATATATTCCAATCATAGATACTTAAACACTAAAAGAGATTTCAGACTGTTATGGGTGGAAACAAAAAACCGACGATATTCGGGCGCAGAGAACGCTCCCCAGTACCGTCGGACCATAAAAATATCCTGCCTTTTTTGAGACAATATGGCAGAGGATGAGTATTTATAGGAACTTTTGTCGTAAGACAAGGATAACCCCGGATAATTGATTCCGGTAATCCATTGTAAATTAAATGTTTTATTATATATTGACGCGCGATAATTGTGTGTGTGTGTGTGTGTGTGTGTGTGTGTGTGTGTTTACACGAATTTTCCACACTGCCAAATTATTAATACACTTTTTAAGGGAATATGTAAGGTAACTAATGCACACAAGAAAAACGTCCGCTTTATGCGAAGCTTCGCTCAAACAAATATCATTTGTTAAAATCGAGCGACATTTTACAATGTATCCATTGTCATACATATCAGTTTATTAGAGTGAATACTTCTTCAAATACAAAATTAGAAAAATGTTTTGTTCTGCAATGAAATAACCGACACTTTTTTCAGGGAAAAATAAAAATGGCTTTATTATAATTGCCTTGTACCATAGAAAACGGGCAGAGAGCATGCAGTTGCTCATCTGCCCGTCCTGTAGGGAGAACCGTTTCATGCCGCTATCGGATTCACTTTCAATGTAGTCTGAAAGATGAACGCCTCTACTTTCATGTTGATTATGAAACATTGTTGGTGTGCGTGATAAGACTTCATGCCTTATTCAAACCTAAATCCAACGGGCACAAAAACAAGTAAATAATTATTCAATGTCTTGAGATTATTAAATACCGCAAAGGCAGTAAGGAATATAGCAGATTGGATTATTCTAAAAGGCCAAATTTATATCTTCTTTTGGCGGCATATTACAAGGAACTTGCCACCCGTTCAGGGGGGCTCTTGTGGAAACGGAACTAACAAACAAGCAGTAATTTCGTTTCTTGTTCATGGTAAAGACTACGACAACAAATCCGGTAGCGGTATTTACTGTTATTTAGGTCAGCCACGGGTTTCGATACGGGTCATAATCTGTTTGGAAAGTAGCCAGTTGCCAATCGGTAACCGGCTTTTTCGTGTCATCGACTTTACGGGGGATTTGTGGATTAAGTCGCAATTTGGCGGCATCATTAAGCCATTTCATGCTGTCCTCGTAATCGCGCATACGGACAACACTGACATTATTCGGGGCAATGAGTTTCGTGAGCTCGTAGATAGCCAATCGAACCATATGCTTCTTGAGGTTGTAGTTTCGTGGATCGTGTAATGATAGGTTTAGACCGACTTGCGGCGTGTCCGCGTTCACATCCGTTTCCGGGTAAAATACCCGTCCGTCATAAACTACATATTCGTGTTCCGACAATTCGTAGGCATTGTATGATGAATCGTAATCGGCTATGGCTCCCCAACAGTCGGACACCATAGGGTCAAGATTGCAATCGAAACAGTCAAGCGTCATCAAAGTATAGAACGCCCCTTCATATTCAACGACTGACCACAGAGGATACTCGACAGGCTGCCATAACGTGACTTCCGTCTCGATCCAACCGCCGACCATCGGGATACGGATATCATCGAACTTGTACCCGTTTTCGGCAAGGCAAATATAGACAACACCGTTGTAGTTTACTTTATCACCCGGATAATAGGTGTTGAACTGGGAGTAATTTACAACTTGTCCCGCATCGACGTGGATATCGGAACACTCTTCCCAATAGATTGCCGTTGCCGGCTTGCGATAGCCGCTGACGGAGCGTATCACCTCATGGATTTGTCCCTCGAAATAGACATGCACACCCACGGGATAGGTAATTCGATGGTCGTATTCGGCGATATATTTTCCTTTTGCAAGTTCCTTTTCAATCTCGTAGTTCTCTGACAAATATTCCACAATGCTCATCTCCGCCGATTCTTCCGCCTGGATGAATCGTGCATCATTGCCCCGCGTGAGTTGTGCTAGTGCTTCCGGAGTAATTATCCCAAGATAGTCGTCATTATTGAGAAACCGTCTGTACATATCCTTGTTCCGTTATTAGTATGAAAATCCTTCCTGAATTACCGATGTGGAGACCACATACCCGTTCCCGTCGCCTCCGCTCTTGAACTTGTACCAGCTGTCGCGCAGGTAGTAACAGAGCAGGTAGTCAAGGCAGTCGGACAAGTGTCCATACCGTTCATATTTGACACCGGTTTTCGGGTCGGTGGTCTTCTGTTTGCTCTTGGTACCGTCCTCGTTACGAAGCTGGTAAATCAGATCCTGGGTAAGTTTGCGACATTTGATATCGATTTGTATCTCCCAGCCTTCATAGCCCCCGAATACCTCGTTGACGAACTCGCACCGTGTAGCCTGCGGAGGCTGCTTGCGTAACAGCTTTACCTTCGGTCGCAGGATTCCTCTGCCGAAAGTGTCCGTGATGATGGTATAGTTGTTGATGCCGTCCTCGTTGGTGGTGGAGCGTTGTAACCCGGAAGGGTCACCGGTCACATCCACTCCGCCAATATGCTTGTCCCGGTAAAGTTTTAAGCGTACTTTCCGTGCCAACGCAGGTGTGTTGTTCTCCTTTTCCTCCGGCTTGCCGAGTATCTCTTCCAGTATATAGACCTTCCTGTTTTCATAGTCTATTTGTGCGGAGAGCACCGACATTTGGGGGGCAACATTGAAGTCCCACACCGTGATGAGCGGCTTGGTCGGATCGTATGCTTTTTCTTTCAGTCCGGTAACGAGATGCCGGGAGCCGTCGAAACTGTTATAAATCGCCATATCGTTGGCTTCCACGAAATCCCAGTTGCCATAGAGCAGGCGTTCCTTTGTCGCCTGGTCCCGGATCTTGTTCAGGGCCGCCTCGTACACCTGACGGAAAGCGATATTCGGGTTGTCAAACACGGAAAAAGGTATATACGCTTCACCCTCGCGGCAGATGACCTTGTCTCCGTTTTCGTCCTGCACGAAGCGGGAACGCACCCAGTTAATCGTCGGATTGGTGGTGAGCAGCATTCTCGGGGTCTTGAATGTCTCATGGGTTCTCCAGCGGAGACGGGAGAACAGTACTTCGACGGCCCGTTCCGAGATTTCCGACACCTCATCCACCATGGCGATGGTATATTCCGAAGAGCCGAAACGCTCGAAGTTGGGGTCGCTGGGGATATCCGCCATCTCCTTCATGATGATGACCGAGTCATTCCAGAATGTGAGCGTGCCTTCGAGGTTGTTTATCTTGTAGTTTGTATCCTCTTTCAGTCCCCAGTCCTTCAGAATCGACTTGATGGTGTTCCATGTCGATTCCTTTAACGACTTGAGTGTCTTACGGGCCACCACCGCACGGATATTCTCGAACCGAATACATGAAGACACCAGCCAAACGCTGCCGATATACGATTTTCCGCCGCCGGCCGCTCCGCCTCCCAGTATCAGCTGCGGCAGGTTCTGCGACTTGCAATGCCTGCATTGAGGCCTGTACTGAGGGTTGCCTTGCTGGTCATAACCGATAAGGATTTGCTCGATCTCCCCGCCACAATGGGGACAATAGTTCGGTTGCAACAGTTTCCAGAGTTCATACTGCCGTGGGGACGGTTTGAACTCGATGCGCAGGTTTCTGGGTGGTTTGAGCCTGTTGACCGCCATTCGATTTATATAATCTGAATGGTTATGTCCCTTTCGGACTCGAGCATGGCATACAGTTTTTGGAATGTAGTACGGGATTCCAAAACTTTTCCCTTGACCGTATTCTTTCCCACGATGATACAACCGGCGGAATCTCCCTCGGTGTTGCCTGAATGGATCAGGATGCCGAGGAAATGAGGTACATCGTGCAGATATGGCATTTTTTTCTTGTACTTGGGGCTGTACTGAAGGGTAACTTTATAAGTCCCGGCAGGAATGGCGGTCTTGGAATAGACCTTTTCCTTGCAGGTACAGGAACGGCCGCGAGGAGTATCCGGACAGGTTGCCGGAAGTTCCCTCACGGCATCTTCGATGGTATTACAGAAAAATTTGCCGTCGATGGACAGGTCGCCTATGGTATAGGTCTGACCTTTGAATTTGCGGTTGAGTGTCAGCTTCATACTTCGATACTATTTGTATCGAAAGAGTAGAGACGGACGCCGGCTAATGTTTATTATATGTGTTTGTAAAAGGAGGATATTTCAGGAAATGATGTATCTTTGTGAACGGATTGACAGTATTTAATCAAGAGTTAATATGACAAAAGCGGATATCGTCAGGGAAATAGCAACGCAGACCGGTCTGGAGAAGCAGGTCGTGTTACAAGTTGTCGAAGGATTCATGGATAGCGTAAAGTCTTCCATGATAAACGGCGAGGAGGTTTATCTTCGCGGCTTCGGTTCTTTTATCATCAAACACCGTGCGGAAAAGACAGCACGCAACATAAGCAGGAATACCACGATAATAGTGCCTGCCCACAATATCCCGGCATTCAAACCGTCAAAAGCCTTTGCAGGAAGGATGAAATCAGACAAATAAGGTGATTATATGCAACAGGAGCGTTATTCAGATGCTCCTGTTACTTTATACAGGGCAACGAGGTTGGTATTGTCCGATTGGAACAGGAAACGGCCGTTGCTTAAAAGGCATTCGTGGATGGTGTTGTCATTAGGATCCGACTCCAATAAAGCCCCCGCCTTGTTTTCATCGATAAGCAGCATTTCTATGCCTTGTACGGTGGCGGCAGTTGCATCAGCAGGAATTTTCAAAAGTTCATCCATCAGATTCATGTCGTTCATAATATCTCCGTATTTGGCTTGAGTCCCGTCAAGCATTCAATGTACCAAGACCAAAAAGCGTGGGACATAACCCGTAGCACCGAGGTTCTGGTAAACCTATCCGCAAACAAGTTAAGCCCACGCAAAAGCATAGGCGAAAACTGTTTGTCCTGCGGATAAGTGAAATTTACCAGATTTCGGTGCATGACAAAAGCTAACGCTTTCCGTATTTTATTATGTCGTTCTGCCAATATGGTTTTTATGCCGCATCTGCAGAAGAACCGGCCATTATGTGATAACGACCGGACGTGTAAAGGTTATTTTTTAGACTCTTCCAAGGAAAGCTTACGAAACTCTTTCATCAGTTTTTCCAGTTCCAACGAGGTCTTACGGGCACGGGTCCCTGCGGCCTTGTTGCCTTTTTCAATCTGAAGTGCCGCATCCGTGGAGAATGTAGCATATACTTCCTGTATTTTTGAAACCAATTCTTTCATATAAATTCTATTTAAGTTATTGACCACAAAGGTAATGAAAATAATCGAGAATAAGAGCGATTTTGTCAATATTGCAAATATCACATTGGTAATCAATGACTTTTAACAGCCATTACACCGTATGATTTATCCATCAGAGAAATTGTCAAGGTGTTTACAACTTTATGGATATGTCTGGTCAGAACATTTCTTCCATCTGCCGCTTGATTTCTTCCCGCTTTGTATTCTTGTAGTAATGCTTATAGATGGTCAATGGGCTGTTACCAGCCATCTCTGCAACCACATACGGATTATTACCGGCATCTACCATCTTCGATATGAAAGAGCCACGGGCGGAATACCATGTGATGTTTTCTTTAATGCGCAGCATCTTGCATGCTTTCGTCAAGGTTTGTGAAAGGCGTGTGGAAATTTGCTTGACACGTGTAGTCTTCTTGGAAGTGGTCGTGTGTTTATGAGTAAAAACAGGAAATACATAATTTCCATAACTTTGCCCACGGTATTTATTCATGATGGCTTTTGCTTTACTGAGTAATTCCGGTTTGGCTGTTTTGGGAAACTTGATACGTTCATAGACGATGCGGTCTTCCTGGACCAAATCCCATGTCAGGTTACATACATCGACATTCGCCATACCTCCGGTATAGTAGCTGAACAGGAACAAATCAAGATGCAACTGCTCTTT
Organism: Bacteroides sp. RTP31139st1_H2_RTP31139_211217; assembly: GCF_040227615.1. Classification (NCBI taxonomy): domain Bacteria; kingdom Pseudomonadati; phylum Bacteroidota; class Bacteroidia; order Bacteroidales; family Bacteroidaceae; genus Bacteroides; species Bacteroides sp. RTP31139st1_H2_RTP31139_211217. Next base: position 16,656 of record NZ_JBCNZM010000044.1, read on the forward strand.
TTTCGTAAACAAGGTACGGTCAACATTTGCGATTTTAGCTATGACTGTTTCCGGAACTGCTCTTGAAGTGGTTTCCGGCCAATTAATATCATCACCGAGACAGAGGAAGTTATCCATATTCACCCCGTACATCTCTTTCTTTTCTGCCTGCCTGCATACGGCACGGAGCAACCTTAGTTTGTGTGTAAGTCCGGCCTTGTTGCCATTTCTGATACCTCTTTCTTTAAGCCAAAACGCAAAGTCAAGAAGAAACTCTTCTGTAATATCCGTAAAGAAATAAGAGGAAAAGGCTTTTTCATATTTTTCCTTTGTAAACGCCTGCAGTTCACGCTTGAGATAGACATACCGTTTAGCATTGGTCGTGCTGTCGACAATCTGACCGTTCTTGATGCGTTTCTTGTTTTTGAATGTCTCTTCAAGATAATCGATCATCTGCTGGACACTCTTTACTTTGACCTCGGGTTTGGCCGCCTTGATTTCATCGAAGCAATGTGATAGCTGGACGGGCGACCAGTTCCTGCCTTCCATCTCCCAGGTATCGGCGACATGCAGATATTTGGTTCGCAAATCGAAAAGCAGTTTGTTCTTGGTAGTGGCCTCCGCACTCCCTACACGGAAACTCTGAGACTTGACATCCCAGTCTTTTAATAGCCCTGTGATGTTTATAACCTTCGGCACACGGGCGTAACCGGTCTTGAAGAAAATTATCTCCAGCTTGACCATCTTGGTGTCTTTCGGGTTCTGCTTACCCCTGATGTTAATCGTGTACATAGACTGATAACGAGTTAGTTAATGACTTATTATTAATTCGCATTAGTAGGAATCAATTGGTATTAATTAACCTACATAGAAACCTACATGAAAAGAGTAGTTTCCTTAGCGAAATAATGTTTATACGGATAAATCCGTACTTGTGTCATTTACTAACTCGTTATCAATCAACTATTTTTCCTAATCACAAAAGTTGTGTCCGAAAAAAGGGTGTGCCTAATATTGTACTTCCTCTTTTGTTTTTTAGTGATGGGTGTACTTTTGTTGTAGTGCGGGATGTGGAGGTTGTCGCATGCTTTTCTTTTATTTGCAGCAAAATAATATTTCTATAAATTAAAAGCATGAAAGACATGAAGCATTTACTTTTCAAGTTACAATCATTTTTAGTCTTGTTGGTGTTTACTGCCGCTAGTGCGTATGCGCAGAAATCTCCGGTCGATATGAATCGTTTCATCGACGATTTAATGAAGAAGATGACCCTGGAAGAGAAAATAGGTCAGTTGAATCTGCCGGTTACCGGTGAGATTACGACCGGTCAGGCTAAAAGTAGTAATGTGGCCAAACGTATTCGTGCCGGTGAAGTGGGCGGGCTTTTCAATCTGAAAGGCGTGGAACGTATCCGCGATGTACAGAAGCAGGCGGTTGAAGAAAGTCGTTTGGGTATTCCTCTCTTATTTGGTATGGATGTTATTCATGGATATGAAACGGTGTTTCCCATTCCTTTGGGATTGTCGTGTACATGGGATATGAAGGCGGTTGAAGAATCGGCACGTATTGCAGCCATTGAGTCCAGCGCCGACGGTATTTGCTGGACATTCAGTCCGATGGTGGATATTTGCCGTGATGCCCGTTGGGGGCGTGTGTCCGAGGGCAACGGTGAAGACCCGTTTCTGGGAGCAGCCATTGCGCAGGCCATGGTACGTGGTTATCAGGGAAAGGATATGAGCCGTAATGATGAAATCATGGCTTGTGTAAAGCATTTTGCCTTGTATGGTGCCGGTGAGGCAGGACGTGACTATAATACAGTAGATATGAGTCATCAGCGCATGTTCAATGAATACATGTTGCCCTATCAGGCGGCGGTTGATGCCGGTGTGGGCAGTGCGATGGCCTCTTTCAATGAGGTCGATGGCATTCCTGCCACTGGAAACAAGTGGTTGATGACGGATATACTGCGTAAGCAGTGGGGATTTGACGGCTTTGTGGTGACAGACTATACTGGAATTGCTGAGATGACCGACCACGGTATGGGCGATACGCAGACTGTTGCCGCCTTGGCACTGAATGCAGGTGTGGATATGGATATGGTGAGCGATGCATTTGTAGGTACGCTCAAGAAGTCATTGACAGAAGGAAAAGTGACAGAAGAAGCAATTAATGCGGCTTGTCGCCGTATTTTGGAAGCTAAGTACAAGTTGGGCTTGTTCGATAATCCTTATAAATACTGTGATGTGAAGCGTGCCAAGAAGCAAATCTTTACCAAAGAGCATCGTGCTGTTGCGCGTAAGATTGCTTCGGAGAGCTTGGTGTTGTTGAAGAACGAGGGTAATGTGCTTCCGCTGGCCAAAAAAGGCACTATTGCTGTGGTAGGTCCGTTGGCAGACAGCCGCAGTAATATGCCGGGTACTTGGAGTGTGGCTGCTGTATTGAAGAATGCAACTTCTTTGGCTGAAGGTTTGAAGGCGGTAGCAGGCGATAAAGCCGAAATATTGACTGCGAAAGGCTGTAATTTGATGAGTGATGCCGAATATGAGAAACGTGCCACTATGTTCGGACGTTCTTTACACCGTGACAATCGTTCGGACAAGGAGTTGCTGGACGAGGCTCTTGCCGTGGCTGCCAAATCGGATGTTATTGTGGCTGCGCTCGGTGAGTCTTCGGAAATGAGTGGAGAGAGCAGTTGCCGCACGAATCTTGAAATGACCGACACCCAACGCATGCTGTTACAAGAATTATTGAAAACAGGAAAACCAGTGGTACTGGTACTGTTTACCGGTCGTCCGCTGGTACTGAACTGGGAGCAGGCAAACGTGCCGGCCATTCTGAATGTATGGTTTGCGGGCAGTGAGGCAGGTTTTGCCATCGGTGATGTACTGTTTGGTGATGTGAATCCGAGTGGGAAGCTGACTACGACTTTCCCGAAGAGCGTGGGACAGATTCCTTTGTTCTACAACCACAAGAACACGGGCCGCCCTCTTGCCGACGGTGCATGGTTCCAGAAATTCCGCAGCAACTATATAGACATAGACAATGAACCGCTTTATCCTTTTGGTTTCGGCTTGAGCTATACCACATTCTCTTATAGCGACGTGTCTTTGGACAAGACTAGCATGACGGATAAGGGCGAACTGACTGCTACCGTGACTGTGACCAATACGGGCAAGAGAGACGGTGCAGAAGTGGTTCAACTTTATATTCGTGACCTTGTGGGAAGTGTAACCCGTCCGGTGAAAGAGTTGAAAGGCTTTGAGAAGATTTTCCTGAAAGCCGGTGAATCTAAAAAAGTATCTTTCAAGATTACTCCCGAATTGCTGAAGTTCTACAACTACAATCTTGATTTTGTATGCGAGTCCGGTGACTTTGAGGTGATGATTGGCAGAAATAGCCAGGACGTAAAGAAAGCAGCGTTCAAGTTACTCTAACTGATTCTCAAGACGGCAATATGCAGCATTCGAGCCACTGCGTTGAGATGGCATTGTTGCTGCATATTGTCTACATCTTCACTGCAAACGTTTTGCAGTATTTGCTTGGTATATAATCTATCGTATAATGGCAATCGGTTATGGAAATCTTATGGTCGGCTTTGAGGCAGTGAAAGGTATGACGTTCTTGAATATGGGATAAAAAACTTCAGAATAGGATAAAAGCCCCCTTTGCTTTTCTATCTTCTTGCTCTATATATATGAATAGTACCTAAATATTTATTGTACTTTTATATTCCTTATAATCTGTCGTTTATGTTATACAGTAGTAGTAATGATGTACCCCTCCGGTGAACTGTGGTACTCTTGTGGTAGCTTGTTTTTTGACATATATCAACTTCTCCGGTATGTTTGCAAAAGAATTTTAAATCAATACAAAATGAAGAAAAATCTACTAATTACATGTGTGATGTTATTGTTTGCCATTACTTCGATGGCACAGAACAAAATTACGATTTCGGGTGTCGTTACGGACAAGACAGGCGAAACTGTTATCGGTGCTTCTGTTCGTGTGAAAGGGCAGGAGAGTAAAGGTAGTATTACTGATATAAATGGTAAATATCAGATTGTTGATGTGGCATCTAATGCTACCTTGATTTTTAGTTATATAGGTATGCGTGAGCAGGAGATTGCCGTAAATGGGCGTTCAACTATCAATGTGAAGATGGAAGAGGACAGCCAGCTCATTGATGAGGTGGTTGTAGTTGGTTATGGTAGTGCCAAGAAACGCGACTTGACCGGTTCTATCGTTACTGTGAAAGCGGACGAGATTGCCTCTAAGCCTTCTACCAATCCACTGGCATCCATACAGGGTAAGGTTGCCGGTGTACAGGTGGTGAATACGGGTCGTGCAGGACAAGACCCTGAAATCCGTGTTCGCGGTACGAACTCCATTAACGGTTTCAAACCCCTTTATGTGGTAGATGGACTGTTCACGGACAATATCAATTATCTGAACACTGCGGATATTGAATCTATGGAAATCTTGAAAGACCCTTCTTCTTTGGCTATTTTCGGTGTGCGTGGTGCCAATGGTGTAATCATCATTACTACTAAAAGGGCAAAAATAGGGAAGACGATGGTCAACATCAACTCTTCAGTGGGTTGGAAGGTTATTTATGACCGTGTAGGTGTGACGAATGCCGAAGAGTTTAAGATGCTGTACAACGAGCAGTTGATATCTCAAGGAAGCGACCCTTATGATTATACTCAATGGACTGGTAATACTGATTGGCAGAATGAGATATTCCAGACAGGTTTTCTGACCAATAACAATGTGAGCATTACGGGTGCAACGGATAAGAGTAAGTTTTATTTGGGTTTGGGTTACGTCATGGAAGAAGGTTCCATTAAAACGGAAAAGCTCAATAAGTTTACCGTAAACTTGAACAGTGAATATAGCGTAACCGATTTCCTGCGTTTTGGTTTCCAGCTTAATGGAGTTCGTGCCAAGTATCCTGATGCAAAGGGTGTGGATGGTGCTTTGAAGGCTGCTCCTATTGCTCCTACTCATGACCTTGAATCGGGACTGATACATACGCTGCCCGACTTCCAGCGTGCACAAGTGTGGAATCCTCTTATTGAAACAGAGCTGCGCGGTGCTCACAACAAGTCTGAAAACTATCGCGTGGCAGGTAATGTGTTCGGAGAGATAGATATTCTGAAGAACCTTACGTTCAAAGCAACTTTCTCTATGGACTATGCTTCCAGTCAGGGACGTTCATATTCTCCGCTGATTTATGTTTATAATCCCGATGTGGAGGGGGGGAAAGAACGGTTGACTGAAAGAGAAAGTGTGAACCAAAGCAAGTCTACCTCTCTTGCTGCACAGTCTGACTATGTGTTGACTTATCTCGGACAGTTTGGCAATCATGGATTGACATTGACTGCCGGTCTTACAACCAATTACAATGAGTCTTCCAGTTTGAGTGGTGGACGCAGCCAGCTTGCGGGCTACGGCATTTTGGTGGGCGACGACCCGGACAGATGGTGGCTCTCTACCATCGACGATGTATCTACGGCAACTAATGGCGGTTCTCAGAGTGACAGATTTACCATGTCTTATTTGTTCAGAGCATTGTATAACTACAAGAATCGTTATTTACTTAATGCTTCTTTCCGTAGGGACGGTTCATCTGTTTTCTATAAGACAGGTAATACTTGGGACAACTTTTACTCTTTCGGTGCCGGTTGGGTAATGACCGAAGAGAAGTTTATGCAGAACCAGAATGTAATTAACTTCTTGAAGTTGAAAGGCTCTTGGGGTGTGTTGGGTAGCCAGAATACTGGTTCCAGTTATCCGGCATATGCCACCATTGTTAGTTCGGGTTCAGCTGTGTTCGGTGACAATATCATTGCGGGTAAAGGCCCCAACAAACTGATTTCACCTACTTTGGGATGGGAACGTAATTATTCATGGGAAGTAGGTTTTGACATGCATATGTTCAATGATCGTTTGCAGCTTTCTCCGGTTTATTATAACAAAACAACAAAAGATATGTTGACTTCCATTCCGGGTATTGCAGGTACTGTTCCCGGATTACAGAATGTGGGTGAGATTCGCAATCGCGGTTTTGAACTTAGTGCTTCTTGGAACGACAAGATTGGGGAAGATTGGAGATATGGATTAGGTGCTAATTTGAGCACTATTGATAACAAGGTGCTTTCACTGGTAAACAAAGACTATAATATTATCAGTGGTCCCTCACGTGTTTCCGAAGGTTATCCGATTGGCTATTTCTATGGTTACAAGGTTGAGGGTGTATATCAGAACGAAGACGACATCCGTTTCTCTCCGATTAACTCGGTTGGCTCGGTAACACCGGGTGACTTGAAATTTGCTGATGTTGACGGTAATGGCAAAATTACTGATAATGACCGTACAATGATAGGTAATCCAACTCCTGATTTTACTTACGGTTTTAATGTTAATTTGGGATGGAAGAATCTGGACCTGACTGTTGACATGATGGGTGTTTATGGAAATGAAATTTACCGTAATTGGGGAAGCAGTAGCTATGCACAACTGAATTATCGCACAGAGCAATTGAATCGTTGGCATGGAGAGGGCACTTCCAATTGGGAGCCCTTGCTCGACCCTTCACACAAAATAAATCAGGAGGCTTCCACGTATTTCATCGAAGATGGCAGTTTCTTCAGAATCCGTAATATCGAATTGGGGTATAACTTTGACAAACGACTGTTGAATCGTATCAAGGTACAGTCACTGCGTCTTTATACCAATGTGCAGAATCCCAAGACCTGGAGCCGTAATGGAGGATATACTCCGGAAGTGGGCGGAAGTGCTATTTCGTTTGGTATTGATGGTGGAGGCTATCCTATGCCTACAGTTTATACGATTGGTTTTAATTTGACTTTCTAAAATTATATAGAGACAGACTATGAAGAAGATATTTTATTATATAGCATTTTTAGCAGTAAGCTTTGCACTAACTTCGTGTGAGGATATGTTTGATAGAAAACCGCTTGGACAACAGACAGAGGATGATTTGACTGGTGGTACTTATGAAACACAGGTTTTTAATATGTATGCCAAGTTGCGCGGTTTTCATTTGACAAGCGGCAATACTGCATTGGCAATCCACGGTATGCGTTCTGAGGACGCAGAGAAAGGAAGTACATTGTCCGATGGAGCTGCTACCGGCAAGATGTTCGATGACTTTGAATATTTGGCAAGTAATGGGATGATTAAGAGTTATTGGAATGATAACTATTCATTGATACATAAGGTAAATGATTTGCTTGATGAGATGAGCCAAAATCCGTCATTGACAGAAGGTGACCTCGTCAATAAGGGGGAAGCTTTGTTTGTACGTGCTTTCTGTTATTTCAACCTTGTACGCGCTTTTGGTGAAGTGCCTTTGATTGACTTTAAAGTTTATGATGCAGCTGAGGCAAATGTTCCAAAGTCTTCTGTGGCAAAGATATATGAATTAATAGATTCTGACCTTACGGAAGCCGAAAACAGTCTGCCCAGAACGTGGGAGCAACTTTATGTAGGTCGTCTCACTTGGGGAGCTGCTCGTTCTCTTCATGCACGCACATACATGATGCGTAATGACTGGGGGAATATGAAGGCTGCCGCTGAAGAAGTGATTAACTCCGGTTTATATAATCTGAAAACACCTTATGAAGACATATTCCGAGAAAAAGGTGAAAACTGTAGTGAATCTGTTTTTGAATTGCAATGTACGGCAACAGAATCACAACCAGGTTCTAATGACATAGGAAGCCAGTTTGCTTCCGTTCAGGGTGTACGTGGCGCAGGCGAGTGGAATCTCGGTTGGGGGCAACACACCGCTACTCAAGAATTGGCAGATGCTTTTGAAGAGGGAGATCCGAGAAAAGACGAAACTTTGCTTTATTTTATACGCAACGGCAAGGACGATCCAGAGTCCATACCTGCTAACAAGCCTTATGGTGAGAAACCTATTTCGAATGCTGATGTTATAGCTAAATACTTTAACAAGAAGGCATATACGGACCCGGCGATGCGTTTGAAATTCACAAAGGGAGGATATTGGGTAAATATTCGTCTGATACGTTATGCTGATGTGGTATTAATGGCTTCCGAAGCTGCTTGTGAATTGGGTGATTTATCTTCTGCCCGTAACTATTTGGAGATGGTGCGCGCTCGTGCTCGTGGCAATAATATCGGAATTCTACCGGAAGTGACGACCAACAACCAGAATGAACTGCGTGAGGCCATTCGTCATGAAAGACGTGTTGAGTTAGGTATGGAGTTCGACCGTTTCTACGACTTGGTTCGTTGGGGTATTGCTAAAGAGGTACTTCATGCGGTAGGCAAGACCGGTTATCAAGACAGACATGCTTTGTTGCCCATTCCGCAAGACGAAATTGACAAGTCGAATGGTGTATTGGTTCAAAATCCCAATTATTAATCTATAAATGTACTAACTACTTATGAAAAAATATATAGTATCTGTGGCTTCTTGCCTGTTTGCATTGTGTATGCAGTCTTGTTTTCAGGATATGGATCATCCTGCTTTCGACTACCCTGAGAGTACAGGTGAAGTACCTACTACCCCTTTGAAGATGTATCTTCCTTTTGATGAAGAGGACATTCGGGATAAAGGTGAATGGGGATTTTTGGTAGCAGATAACGGTAATGCCAAGTTTGCGGAAGACGGAATCGCTGGCATGGCCTATCAAGGTGCTGAGAATGCTTACATTTTGGCCAAGACTCCTTCTATATTGGAA